>CANQCE010000037.1 GCA_947589655.1 uncultured Clostridia bacterium
CTGCTCTGTAAACCCCACCCGATGCAAGGTTAAGTTTGGGCATATGTGTGTTCTTTCACGCCCAACAAAAGCACCGCTTGAACTTGTTGGCAACAACAAGGCTGGATAGATGACCATCAAATACAGAACTCGGCTTATAGACCAAGTGACACCAAAATTCAACCAAGCCTAAAAGGCAATTTCTTGTGGAAACACAGCATGGGGTTGAATTTTTTTATGTCATTTTTTTTCGAATTTTTTATAATTTTTTGTTTTTTTAATATATTTATATAATTTTTAAAAAAATATTTATTCGCCTTATTTTTACGGACAAAACCAATTTTTGAACAAATTTTTATTTGTATTTTTTTTATTGTATTTTTTTAACACATAAGCAATGTGTTGTGGCACATGACGCACGCTTTTCATATCTATTATCTGAAAGGAAGATAAATATGAAAGAGAAAATTTTGCTTATTTTTGGTGGCAGAAGTGTGGAACACGATATTTCTGTTATAACCGCACTGCAATGCATGAAAAATTTGCCAGAAAACTACGATTTTTTGCCAGTTTACATAGACCGTGACGGACTGTGGTGGGTTGCGGACAATATGGGCAACATTGAAATTTACAAGAATTTTTCCGCTCTTGCCAAAAACGCTCATAAAGTGTGCATCTTGTCTGGCGAAAGGACACTGTTAATAGAAAAACATAACAAATTTGTGCCTTTCTGTCACTGCATGGCAGTGCTTAACTGTTGCCATGGTGGCATTGGCGAAGATGGCAGCCTGCAAGGGCTTTTGAAATGCAGCCAAATTCCGCAATCATCAAGCGGAGTGCTTTCTTCTGCGCTCTGCATGGATAAAGCGTTTTTTAAAGATGTGTTAAAAAGCCATGAAATTCAAACGCCAAATTTTGTGTTGTTAGAAAAAGAAGATGCGAACAAAATGGCAAAAAAATGCAAATTCCCATGCGTGGTTAAACCGGCAAACTTGGGCAGTTCTGTGGGAATTTCTTTGTGTAAAAATGCCGAGCAGTTAAAGGAAGCACTCTCTCTTGCTTTTCAATTTGACAACCGTGTGCTTGTGGAAGATGAGGTTCAAAATTTAAGGGAGTTTAACTGTGCTTGCTTTTGCTTTAAGGGCAAATATTTCACATCTATGGTGAACGAAGTGAAAGATAAGGGCGAATTATACACTTTTAAAGATAAATATCTTTCCACTGGGGCATCTGCACATGAGACTGAAAGCGTGTTGGCACGCAAAATAAAAGCGCTGACTGAAAAAGTTTACAAACTTTTAAATTGCTTTGGCGTGGCGAGAGTGGACTTTTTGTATGACAGCAAAAGCAAAGAGGTTTATGTGAACGAGGTGAACACCATACCGGGTTCTATGGCTTTTTATTTGTTTAAAGACATCCCTTTTAAAGATTTGATATCTTGCAATATTGAACAGGCACTTTTACAAGCGGAGGAAGATAGCAGGCTTGTTAAAACCTTTGATAGCAATGCCCTTCAAATTTTTGAAGATGTGTCGGTGGTTGCAAAGAAGTGAAAAATTTGTCTTTTTTGGGCTAGTTTTGCCAGCTCTACAACAAACGGTTTTAATAGTATTAAAATATATCTGAAGGAGAGGTGATTATGTTATTAAAAAATCTTCTAAGGACTAATTTGACCGATGACAAATTGGGCAATTTGGATGTTCGCGGCATAACGCATGATAGTAATGCTGTTAAAGCAGGCGATGCTTATTTTTGTTTGACGGATGATGCTTGCAAAGCGGCGGAAAGATGCAAAGAGGCTTTAAAAAACGGTGCCAGTGTTGCCATTAGTGGGCAAAAAGTGGACAATGCGCTTAAAGTGAGGAACGTGCGAGATGTTTTTGCCAAAGCGTGCAAAACTTTCTATGGGGCGGCGTGCGAGCAAATGACAATGATTGGCGTTACAGGCACCAACGGCAAAACCACAACTTCGCATATCATTGCCGAGATTTTAAACGACAACGGCATAAAAACCGGCGTGATAGGCACCAACGGCGTATTTTATGGCGGCAAGCATTTTGCAAGTCCGCTAACCACTCCGGATGCCGATTTTTTGCACAAAACCTTTAAGGAAATGAAAGATGATGGCGTGCAATGCGTTGTTATGGAGGTCTCCGCACATGCCATTGACCAGAAACGAACAAACGGCATTATATTTGATTACGGCATTTTAACAAATGTCACGCAGGACCATTTGGATTATTTTAAAACCTTTGATGCGTATGAGCAAACAAAACTTGGCTTTTTTAATAGCCATCACATGAAAAAAGGCTTTGTTTGTGCCGATGATAACTCTGCCAGAAAGTTGATTGACAGTTGCAATATTCCTATAAAAAGTTATGGGTTATTTAGCCCAAGCGACATTTTTGCCACCAACATTTTTTGCTCATTGAACGGCTCTAATTTTGTTGCAAATGTGTGTGATGATGTGGTTGAAATAAAAACCAACTTAGTTGGAAAATATAATGTGTATAATTGTTTGGCTGCCATGGGCGTCTGCCACGAAATGGGGCTTGATTGCAAACAATTGGCAAGTGGACTTAATTTTATGTATCCTGTTGAAGGCAGATTTAATGTTTCTTATATTGATGGAAAATATGTTGTGGTGGATTTTGCACATTCGCCAGACAGTTTAAAAAATGTTCTGACAACGGCAAAATCTTTGACTGACGGAAAGGTTTTTGTGGTGTTTGGCTGTGGGGGAAATCGTGATAGAGACAAACGGCACAAAATGGGGATGATTGCCGAGCGTTTTGCAGATGTTGTTTGCCTTACAGACGATAACCCTAGAAATGAAAACTCTTTGGACATCATTGCCGACATTGAAAAAGGCATGAATAGTGAGCATTTTGTTGAACCAGACAGGGAAAAAGCAATAAAGAAAATGATTGATTTGGCAGAAGAAGGCGACATTGTTATAATTGCAGGCAAGGGTGCGGAGAAGTATCAAGAAATAGGCGATAAAAAAGTGCCTTACAACGATTTTGATGTCATTTACCAAATTTTTAAAGAGTCGGACCCAGAGAGGATGGCTAGGAGGGAATATTATGATAATTAAGTATATTGTTTGCGGCCTGTTGTGCCTTATTTTCTCGTGTGCAATTGCCCCTGTTGTGCTTATGCTTTGCAAAAAACTGAAAGCCTCGCAAAGCATTTTGCATTATGTGGACAAGCACGCATCAAAAGACGGCACGCCAACAATGGGTGGGATAATTTTTCTTTTAACATTGCTTTTTGCTTGTTGCTTTTTGTTTGAAGACAATTTTCTTGCGCTTTTTGCGGTTGCCGTTACTTTGTCGTATGTGCTATTAGGCTTTTTGGACGACTTTTTAAAGGTGCATAATCATCACAACGAAGGGCTAAAGCCTTATCAAAAACTTGTTGGACAAGTTGGGCTGGGGCTTATTGTGGGCATTTTTATTTTCCTTTCTGGGCGGACAAGCCTTTCCCTTTTCACGCTGCAATTTGACATCTCTTGGGGCGTTATTCCGCTCACCACATTGGTGCTTGTGGCAACCGCCAACAGCGTAAACCTCACAGATGGACTGGATGGGCTGGCAGGCGGCGTGAGTTTTGTTTACATTTTGGTTTTTGGAATTATTTTGGCGGTTCTGGGCAGTTTGGAGATGAGCAATTTGGCAATTTTATGCTTTGGGCTTTGCGGAGGAATTTTGGGCTTTTTAACCAAAAATTGTTATCCTGCAAAAATCTTTATGGGCGATACAGGCTCTTTGGGGCTGGGAGGCTTTATTGGCGTGATTGCATGTCTTTCTGGCCTTGAACTTCTTTTGCCAATAATGGGGGTTATGTTTGTGCTTTCCGCACTTTCGGATATAATTCAGGTTGCACATTATAAACGCACAAAAAAGCGCGTGTTTTTAATGGCACCGCTGCACCATCATTTTGAACAAAAGGGCGTGCATGAAAACAGAATTGTTGTAGTATATATAGTTATAACCACGGCAGTTTCTCTTTCGGTTTTAGCGGGGGTGCTTGCTGCCACTTTGTGAGGCAGAAAATGAAATTAAAAAACAAACATGTGCTTGTGTATGGGCTTGGCGACAGTGGCAGAGCAGCAGTTAAATTGTTGAAAAGTTTAAATGCACACGTCAGTTTTTATGACGACAATATTCGTTATTTCGATTACATCGGCTTTGAAAGAGAGCCAAAGCAAAATTGGTCGCTTGTGGTGGTTAGTCCTGGCATAAAAGTTTTGGGCAACGAACTTTTAAAGTGGTTTGAAGAACATAACATTCCAACAATAAGCGAACTTGATTTGGGCTATTTATATTGCAAGGGCAAGATTATTGCCATAACTGGCACAAACGGCAAAACAACCGTGAGCATGCTAACTGCAAAAATTCTTAAAGCGGCAGGATATAACACCTTTTTGTGTGGGAACATTGGGCTGCCAATTTCTGCCATCTGCCAAAAGACTAATAGCAGCAGCGTGACAGTTTGTGAAGTGTCAAATTTTCAACTTGAAACAAGCAGATTTTTTCGGGCGGATGTTTCCACCATTTTAAACATAAAACCAGACCATTTGGACAGGCATGGAAGTTTTGAAGAATATTTAAAAACCAAATGCAAAATTGCAGCGAATTTAAAAAATAAAGATTTGCTTGTGCTAAACCTTGATGACGATGTTACAAAAAAGTTAAACTTGCATAAAAAGACGAAATATTTTTCAAAATGTGCATTAAAAAAGGGCGTTGGGGTTTGGAAAAATCAAATTTACGCAGGGCGCAGAAACATTATAAGTTTAAGCGATATCCCTCTTTTAGGCGACAAAAATTTGGAGAATGTTTTGGCAAGCGTTGCCGTTACTGTGCCGTTTAAAGTTAGCAAAGATGCATACTTTCTTGCAATAAAAAACTTTGTGCCTGCACAGCACCGCATGGAGAAGGTGGGCACAATTCTGGGCGTGACTTATATAGATGACAGCAAAGCCACAAATGTGGCATCAACCATGGCTTGTGTTCAAGCCTTCAGTGGCAATAGCGTGTTGCTTTTAATGGGCGGACAGGGCAAAGAAATTGACTATGACGAACTTTTTAAAATGGATTTTAAAATTAAACAAGTTGTTTGTTTTGGGGCAGAGCGAGAGGCTATTGCCAAAAGTGCAAACAGATATGCTTACAGCACGCAGATTTTTGAAAAGTTTGATGAGGCAGTTAGATACGCCATAAAAGCAGCACGCGAAGATGACTTTGTTATCCTTTCGCCGGGGTGTTCAAGTTTTGATGAGTTTAAAAGTTATGCAGAACGCGGAGATGTTTTTAAGCAGATTGTTTTGGAGATGTTGCAATGACAGGGCAAAACTTAAAAAAACACACTTTTTCCAGTCTTGAAATAGCCGTGCTTGTATTGGTTTTGTTTTTGGCAATCTTCGGCTGCATAATGGTCTATTCGGCAAGTTCATATTCTGCCGCTTACAGATATGGGAACCAATATTTCTTTCTTTTCAAGCAACTCTTTGGCGTGGTTTTGGGCATTTTTGCCATGTTCTTTTTTGCGTTCGTGGATTATTCGCTTTTAAAAAAATTCAAATATTTGGTGCTGGGCATATCCGCATTGCTTCTTGTTTTGGTGTTTATTCCGGGCTTTGGAGTGCAAAGTTATGGGGCAAACAGGTGGGTGAACTTTTTTGGAATTTCCATTCAGCCGTCAGAGATTGCAAAGTTTGCACTGGTGCTGTTTTTGGCGGCATATCTATCTGAAAAACACGACAAAATTAAAACTTTTAAAGGGCTTTTGCCACCGCTTGCGGTTGCAGGAGGGCTGTGTTTGCTGGTTATAATTGAACCTTCCATGAGCGTGACAATGTGTTTGGCACTTGTAACCTTTTTTATGCTCATCATTGGCGGCATGAGCAAAAAACACACGCTGCTTTTTTCTGGTGTGGGGGCGGCGGCAGTTCCGCTGCTTATTTTGGCAGAGCCATATCGATTAAAAAGGTTGTTTGCTTTTGTTGACCCATGGGCAACGCCACAAGGCGAGGGCTTTCAACTTATACAATCTTTATATAGCCTTGGAAATGGTGGTTGGTTTGGGGTTGGGCTGTTTCAGTCGCGACAAAAATATCTGTTTTTGCCATTTGCCGAAAGCGATTTTATTTTTTCCATAATTGGTGAAGAACTTGGGCTGATTGGTTGTGTTTGCCTTATGGCGGCATTTGCCGCACTTGTATTTTGTTTGTTTAAAATTGGTCTGAACGCCAAGGACCGCTTTGGTTGTTTGCTTGCGTGCGGCGTTGGATTGGTGCTTGCCGTGCAAACGCTTTTAAATATAGCGGTTGTTACAGGCAGTATTCCGCCAACAGGTTTGCCGCTACCTTTTATTTCAAGCGGTGGAACATCTGTTGCCGTGTTTATGGCAGGGGTGGGTGTGGCTATAAGCGTTAGCAGACATTCAAGGCGAGAAAAAATATAAAAAAATAAAATTATTAAAAATTTTATTAAAACAATTTAATTGCCCATATTCTAAATGCAAATAAATGTTCTTAAATTGATTTTTTTAATAATTTTTATATTTTTTTAAGTAATAATTTTAATTCTTCTTTTTCGCTTGCTGACAATCTGAAACTTTCGCACGCTTTGGAGATGGCTTTGCGTTTGATAAATGGTGTTTTTGCATTTTCTATTTGCTTTTTTGCCAAAGCAAAGTTGCTGGCACAAAGTTCGGCATAAAACCATGCTATTGCCATGTTGACATAATATTTATCACAATTAATTTTGCTTATCTGCTCTAAAATTTCTTCCATTTTGTCGGATTTTAAAAAGTTACGCATTAAGCCAATTAAACCCACGCGGACATAAAATTCTTTATTTGTTAAAAGCAATTGCATAAAAAATTGATAGCCTTTTTGTGAATTTAACTTTTTCAAACTTGGCACAATTTGGTCGCAAGTTGCCCAATTGTCTATGTAAGGCAAAAGCGTTTTTAAACAAAGCAGTTGCTTTTCTTCATCCAATTTTGATGCGGAAAACCCATATAATAAAATTTCCTCATGCGTTACACTTTTTGAAAGGGCAATTTCATCTGGGGAAATTTTTTTGGCAAACTTGCGCAAAAGTGGGGTGCGCACGCCAAGAATTTTGTGCGTTGAAAAAATGAGTTTGCTTTGAAACTTTGCAAACTCTTTTTCCGAATTTTCTTCTAAAAATTGCTCAATTTTATTCATTTTTTCTTAAAAGCCTTTCAAGATTTATTCTCTACGCAGGCTTTCAACAGGGTCAAGCCTAGCAGCCTTGCTTGCTGGATAAAGGCCAGACATCATGCTTATGAAAATTGAAACGCCAATTGCAACTGCAAAATACCACCAGCGATAAGATATTGGTGCTAGGCCGATTGTGTTTTTAAGCACAAGCCAAACAATTAGCGTTAGAACAAGGTTGAACAAAATGCCCACAACGCCACTTAGCAAGCCGATTAAGAAACTTTCTGATGTGAAAATGCGCTTTATATCTTTTCGCCTTGCGCCAATGCTTTTAAGCACGCCAATTTCTTTTGTTCGTTCAGTTACGCTCATGTAAAGAACAACCAAAATCATCATGGCAGAAACAAACAACGAAATGCAAGAAATTACAACAAGCGAGGTGCCAATAACAGAGGTCATGCTGTTAAACATTCCAGCAAGTTGTTCTTCAACCGAGCCGGAATATTCTTTGGTCGTTGCCAAATATGCATTTATCGCATCGGTATATTCTTTTGATGGGGTGCGCACATAAAGAACATTAGGGTCAAGGGTTGCACCTTCTGTGTGCTCATCACCAGAGAACAAGGTTTGAAAATAATCGTAATCAATATACATAACCATGTAATTTGCCATTACAGAGGTGTCCATAATGCCGGTTACTTTTTGATTCCTAAATGTCAAGTTAAAACTTTTTTCGTCATTGTTAGTATAGGTGAATGCAATATCAACCTCCTTAGGATTCCCGTCTTTGTCAAAAATGCTTTCATCTTCAAACAGTTTTGTTATGCCCTGTGAGAACATAATGCCTTTTGTTTCGCCCTCATTGGTGCACATTTTGCCCTCTTTAACATTTGAGTTGGTGTAATATGGCGGAACGGTATACATGTAAATTATCGTTTCGTATGCAAGGTCGGAATTTGAGAGCCATATGCTTGGGTCGCTGTTCTTATTGTTGAAATAATCCACTTCTGTGGAAGGCAGGTTCTCTGGGTTGTAAATAACTTTTGCGCCAGTTGTCATTGTCATCATTTGGATGCCTTTAACCAGCACTTCATCTTTGTTTTCGTCAGTTATTTGAAAAAGTTCTTTAAGTTCGCCTTCGTTATATTTGTTTTCCAAATATTTGTTAATTCCAATAAGTTTTTTATCTCCCGATTTTCCATTTATAAGTTCTTCTATGTCTTGGTCAGAGAAAGGTGAGTATTCAAAGAAAGATGTAACGCTTTCTTTGTTGCCCTTTTTTGAAATTGTTGCAATGGTTGGGTCACTGTAAGAGCGCATGGTGTCATCTATAAAATCGGTGATGCCAGACGAGAAGCACATCATCAAAATCAGGCTGCCAATGCCAATTGCCACGCCAAACGCCATAAGGAAGTTTTTGGTTTTGCTTGCCCACATGTTATGCAAAGATAGGCGAATGGCAGAGCGCATGGAAAGCACTTGCTTATCTTTAAACGAGCGGAAGTTTTTGTGCTTTTTGCCAGATTTAATGGCAACCTCTTGGGCTTTTTCTTCCTCTTTTTGCTCTTTTTTCTGGTCGAAATTGGTATTTTTGTTGCGTTTGTAATGTTCGTTTTTCTTGTCGCCAATAATTCTGCCGTCAGAAATTTCACCCACA
>CANQCE010000038.1 GCA_947589655.1 uncultured Clostridia bacterium
ACACCATTGCCGTTGGCGACCGCATTGGCATTAAGGTGGAGGTGGAAGATTATTCCATTGAAAGCGTGAGTGGCTCGAACATTAAAATTAATTGCGTTTGCGAGCAGTCTGGCGTGCTGATTTTGTGCCGTGAAGTTCCAAATATTAGCACATCCGATGAGCATATTTGCATGAAAGATGATGAAATTTTGCTGGACACCCTTGTGGGCGAAGCAAAATACAGTTTTGCGGTTGTTTCAAATTTTTCAATTAAAGAGCCTGTAAAAAAGGTTATTACCTCTGACAGCCAGGTGTATGTTAAGTCAGTTGAAAGCGGAGTGGATTTTGTCTCTGTTGGCGGCGAGGTTGTGACAAAAATTTTGTATCTCACAGAAAGCGACCGCTTTGAAACTGCATATTCCACAGATAATTTTAAAGAGGAGGTTGAACTTCAAGGCGTAACGCGTGAGGCAATAAGCGAGGCGACAGCGTTCGTGAAGCGCAGCGGTGTGAAGTGCGAAGTTGAAGCCGGCGAAAAGGGTGTTGAAGTGAAAGTTACCTCTCCAATTGAACTGAAAGTATTGTCATATATTGAAAAACCACAAGTTGTTTTAAAAGATGTTTACAGCACACTTTCCGAACTTAATGTTACCACGGAATCTTTTGAAATGAGCAAAGAAATGCCTTGCGACTTTTTTGAAGAAAAAATTGATGGCACACTTACGCTTGATGACGACAAACCGCGTGTTGACAAAATTATGTTTGTTGGCGGAAGCAACCTTTGTGTTACAAACAGTTATGTAAAGGCCGGCGAGGTGTTTGTTGAAGGCGTGAGCAAGACCAATGTGGTTTATCTTAATGACGAAACAAACAGCCTTTACAGTGTTGTGGTGGAAGTGCCTTTTGTGGTTTCTGACAAAACAGACTGTGACGATAGTGCCGTGACAAGTGTTGATGTGGTTATGACGGATGTGGATGTTGCCGTTAAAAAGGGCAGAGAGTTTTTGTTCGATGCCAAACTTAAAATTACAGTGAACAAGTTCTGTGACGAGGTTGGGGCAGTGATAAGTTCGGTGGATGTTGGCAGCGAGTTTGGAGAGAGAGATTGTGCCATGGAACTTGTTTTTGCAACGGCTGGCATGACGGCTTGGGATATTGGCAAAATGACAAGGGTGAAGGAAGAAACTGTTGTCTTCCAAAATCCGCAACTTAATTTTCCACTTGAACAAGATGAAAATGTTGTGCTGTTTTACTCAGTGAAATAAATTAAGGTGTTTAAAATATAAAAAGAAAACAACAAAAAAATCGCAAAAAAAACACAAAATTTTTGCGTTTTTTTATTATTTTACACACTTTTTCTGGCAAAACTGCTTTCAGCAAAAAGTTGTGGCTGGCAAAATTTAAAATGTGGCGTGCTAAAAATTGAACTGAAAAATTATCTGAATCAAAGAAAGGAGTTGTTATGAAATACATTTTAGCAGTTTTAGGGGTTGGGGCAATTTGTTTGGGGATTTTCTGCTTTGGCGGGAATAAAGCACCAGAAAATGATTATATGCGCATCCATGTTGTAGCAAATTCCAACTCCAATTTTGACACCAATATAAAATATGTTGTAAAAGATGCCGTTGTTGAATTTTTAATTCCATATCTCTCAGAGGCACAAAACAAGCAGCAGGCAATGAAAATTATCAGCGAAAAGGTGGAACAAATTTCTTTAATTGCAAATGCGGCGTTGCAAAAAGAGGGCGTCTCTTATTCGGCAGAAGTTGTACTTGACAAAGAGCAAGTTCCAACGCGTGTGTATGGCAATTTGGTTTTGGATGAGGGGATATATGACTGCCTGCAAATTAATCTTGGGCAGGCGAATGGCGACAACTGGTGGTGCGTGGTGTTTCCTGCGGTTTGCTTTGTTGACAGCCAAAATCCAGAGAACATAGAGTATGTTTCAAAAATTTGGGAGATTATTAACAGTGCCCTCTAACTAAAAAAATGTTCAATTTATATTGTAATAATTCCGAAATTTTGGACAATATATGTATTGTAACAAAAAAAATGGAGGAAAACACATGAAGAAAAAATTTATTGCACTGCTGTTTGCATTTTTGTTTGCGGTTACGCCTGCCATAGTTGCAAGCATTGTGCATTTTGGCAGTGCGGTGGAAGTGGTTGAGGCGGCACTCACCACCAGTCAAACGCGGACCGTGCAGACAAAACTTAAACGCTGGGGATATTACACTGGCAAGGTTGACGGAATTTATGGCAATCTTACAAGAAAGGCTGTAAGGTATTTTCAACAGAAAAATGGGCTGGCAGTGGATGGCATTGTGGGCCCAAAAACAGCCAAAGCGTTGGGGATGACGCTCTCCAATGCTGACGACAGCACCACATCTAATAACGATTTATATCTTCTTGCCAAGTGCGTGTATGCCGAGGCGCGTGGCGAAAGTTATGTTGGGCAGGTGGCGGTTGCGGCGGTGATTTTGAACCGCGTGAAAAGTTCGCAGTTTCCAAACACCATTGCTGGCGTTATTTATCAGCCGTGGGCGTTTACGGCGGTCAACGATGGTCAGATAAATTTAGAGCCAAACCAAACTGCATATAATGCGGCGCGAGATGCTCTCAATGGCTGGGACCCTACATATGGCGCACTGTTCTATTACAATCCTGCCACAGCAACAAACAAATGGATTTGGAGTAAAAAAACAACCGTGACAATTGGCAAGCACGTGTTTGCGGTGTGAGGTGAAAAATGAACGAAGAAAAGAAAATGCAGAAAAATGATAAAGAAATGCAAAAAAATATTGAAAAAATTGTAAGAAATAACGATTTGTCGCCTATCGAGGACAAAAAAGAGCAAAAGTTGCGTGAAAAACAGGAACGCCGAAGCGGCAAAATTAGAAGTTATAAAGGTGCGGTGATTGGGCTTTCGATTGCCACGGCAATTCTTGGCGCAAGCATCGTTGGGCTTGGCGTGGCATATGGCGTCACACAGGGGCAGGCAAATTCTTATGCCAACCAAATTGAAAATGTTTACAAAAAAAGTTATTTTGACCTTGTTGACAATGTGAACAACGCCGATATGAAAATCAGCAAACTTTTGGCATCAAACAGCAGCACTTATCAAGCAAAAATGCTCACGGAAATCTCCGCTGAGGCAAAAGATATGCAGTCCAGCGTGGCGGCACTTCCGCTTTCATCCGAAAACGTTTTGCAAAGTGTGCAGTTTATCAATCAAATGTCTGGTTATACATCAACTTTGGAAGATAAAATCGCCAAGGGTGGCACTTTGACCGAGAGCGACCTGAAAACCCTGCGTGAGATGCACGAAAGTTTGACCGAGATGAAACGCTATCTTAACAATCTTTCGCAGAAAATGTTTGAAGGATATAGCATTTTGGAAGCTTCCAGCCGCATGAACGGCGACTATGACGAATTCACTCTGGACTTTGCACAAATCAAGGCGGACGACACCGACTATCCATCCATGATTTACGATGGACCTTTCTCGGACAGCGTTGTCAACGCAAAAGTGAAGGGCTTAAAAGGGAGTGAGGTTTCCAAAGAGGAAGCATATAAAAAGGTGGATGAGGTTTTCAAGAACAAATCCAACTTGAAATATGAAGGGCAAACTGACGGCAAATTTTCCACATATAACTTTACATTGGAGACCTCTGACGAACAAAAATTGTATGTTCAGGTGACAAAAATTGGCGGGAACATTTTGACCGTGAGCGGTGGTGCTAAAGAGGGCGACAAGCAAATTGACAGTGCAAAAGCAGAGAAAATTGCGCTCGATTTTGCCAAAGAAAATGGTGTAAAAGACGCAACAGTTGTTTGGAAAGAAGAACTTAAAGGTGAGGCATATTTTAACATAACTCCAAAGCAAAAAGATGTTGTGCTTTATCCTGACCTTGTGAAAGTTAAAGTGGATTTAACACACGGAGATGTTGTTGGTTATGATGCAATTGCATATTTTACAAACCATACCGACCGCGATATTAAGAATGGCGGCATTGGCATTGACCTTGCAAAAGAGAGCGTGCCAAGTTCGTTCAGTGTAAAAAATGCAAGACTGGTGCTTGCACCGCTGGATTACAACCGCGAAGTGCTTTGCTACGAGTTTGAAGCCGAGCGCGATGGCGCAACATATTACTTTTATTACAATGCAGCCACCGGCGAAGAAGAAAACATTTTGAAAGTTGTTGAAACATCCGATGGCTCAAAACTGATGTAAAAATTTGTGAGGTAAACAAAAAAAGATACAAAAAAACCGCAAAAATTTGCGGCTTTTTGTTTTTATTTTAAAACTTACTCGTTGTTTGCAGCAAGAGCTTCTTCGTAGGCTTTGAGAATTTTTTCTTTAAGCATATCGCGAACTTCTGTTTTGATTGGGTGAACGATATCTTTAAATTCTCCCTCGTTGGTCTTTCTGCTTGGCATTGAAAGGAAATATCCGTCCTTTCCGTTGATGACTTTGATGTCGTGAACCACGATTTCGTCATCAATTGTGATTGATGCCACTGCTTTGAGTTTGTCGTTATTGTTGTTCACAATTCTCACTCTAATGTCCGTAATTTTCAAGTTCTTATACCTTCCTTTTTTTGAGTTTAACCTTTATCGGTCAATTTAATTATAGCATCTTTCCCATTTTTTGCAAAACATTTTTAAGCGAAAACAAAAATTTTTGCCGCAGTATAAATTGGGCTGATTTTCGCAATTTTTCATGCCAATTTTTGCTAATTTTTATTGAAACGGATTTTTTTGTTTATTGAAAGCAGCCTGCGGCAGCACATTTGAAGCCAACCTGTGCCGCTTTGATTATCAAAAAATGGGGGCTTTGCATATTGGTTACTGAAAAAGAGGTGACAAGTGAAGTTTTTTATGCTTGGCATTGGCGGCGTTTCCATGTCCGCACTTGCAGTTATGTTAAAAGAGCTTGGGCATGAGGTTGTTGGGAGTGACGAGCGCTTTGGCAAAGGTGTTGAAATTTTGCAAGAAGAAGGCATTGAAGTTTTTGTAACAGGGCAAGATTTTAGCGGTTGGCAGAACTATGGTGGTGGCGAAAAACGTGAGGGGGAAAGGCCATGCAAAGAGGTGTTTTTTCAAATAAAAAAATCCATTGCAGACTGCGACATTGTGGTGCGTTCGGCTGCCATAAAAGAGGATGACGCGCAGATTGTTCTAGCAAAAAAATTGGGGAAAAAGATACGCCAGCGCGGATGGCTTTTGGGGCAGATATCTGAAAATTACGAAAAAGTGATTGCCGTGGCTGGCTCGCATGGCAAAACCACCACCACCGCCATGATTTATGAAATTTTGAAAATGGCAGGTAAAAATCCGACCTTGCATTTGGGCGGCTATCGCGCCGATGATGGCAAAAATTTTGAAATTGGCGGCACCGAATTTTTTGTGACGGAGGCGTGTGAATATCACAACAACTTTTTGTATTTAAAGCCTTACATAGCCGTTGTGACAAATGTTGAAAAAGAGCATATGGATTTTTTCCGCACTTTTGAGAACGAAAAACGCTCTTTTGAAAAATTTAAGCAGGGGTCGCGATTTGTTTTTGACAATTTTGGCGGAATTAAAGCCAAAAACATTCGCCACGACAGCCAAGGCAGGCTAAAATTCACACTCACTTGCGGTGACAAAATTTTAATGCATTTGCATATGCGCATATGTGAAGAAGTGAACACGCAGAACTGCATTTATGCCTATCTTGTAGCAAAAAAACTTGGGATTGCGGATTGCATAATCAAACAGGGGCTGCAAAACTTTGCTGGGGTGGGCACACGCTTTGAAAAGATGAAATGTGCGCACTTTGAGCATGTTGTGTGTGACTATGCACATCATCCAACAGAAATTTCCAAGGCGATTGCCTCTGCGCAGAAAATTTTTAAAGGCAAAACGCTTGTGACCATTTTTCAGCCGCACACATTTTCGCGAACACAAAGTTTGCTGCCGCAGTTTTTGGAGGTGTTTGAAAAGGTTGAGCATCCGCTGCTGTTTAAAACCTATTCTGCACGCGAGAAGGAAAGCGAGGGGCTGTCGGCCACACAACTTGCAGAAATTTTGCAAAAACGCAACAAAAATGCCAAATATTTTGAAAATTTTGCCTCTTTAAAGGGCTTTTTAGAAAATTTTTCTTCTTCAAACACAATTTTGCTATTTTTGGGCGCTGGTGATTTGCCGCAAATTTTGAAGGCTGAAGGTTTTGTTGAATAGCACCGTCTTCACACAAAAAAGTTTCTTACATACAATGTAAATATGACAAAAAACTTTCGTGATGCGGTAATTTTTTACAGATTTTTCGACCATAAAACGGATGTCGTAAATGTTTATCTGCATGGCTGGGGTGATAGCCACAAAAGTTTGCTGTTTTGCCACAAATATTTAAAAAATCAAAGTTCCCTTTTTATAGATTTTCCGCCCTTTGGCGAAAGTTCCAAAAACATTAAAGATTGGACGGTTTTTACATATGCAAACATGGTTATGAGCATATGTCAACATTTACATATTAAAAAATTCAACCTTATTGGGCACTCGTTTGGTGGGAGAATTGCCATCATTTTGGCAGCACTTTGCAAACAAGAGACCAATCGTTTGGTTCTGATTGACAGTGCTGGGTGCAAGCCGCGCCGAAGACTGGGCTATCACATTAAGGTGTGGACATACAAGGCAAAGAAAAAATTGGGGATGGATATTTCCAAATATGGCAGTTGCGATTACCGTGCGCTTACGCCGCAGATGCGAAAAATTTTCTGCAACATTGTCAACACGCATCTTGACGAATTTTTGCCAGAGATACAAGCACCTACGCTTATCATTTTTGGCGAAAACGATACAACAACGCCCATTTACATGGCAAAACGATTGCACAAAAAAATTAGGCATAGCGAACTTGTTTTGTTGGAGGGCGCTGGGCACTTCTCTTTTGTGGAAAAGAGGTTGGAATTTTTGTTAAAGTTAGAAGAATTTTTAAATGGGTTTAATTTTTACAAACTTTAAGGGAGGGGGAATATGTTTGCACTTTATGCTTTTCTTGTAGCGGTGGCATTAACAGTTTTGTCTTACATATTTGTAAAAACATTTCAACTTGAAAATTATCGGTTGGATAGGTATTTAAAAAAGGCGGCAAAACTTGATTTTGCCTTTGGCAGAAAAACGCCGCTGGTTTTCACAAAACGCATAAAAAGGTTGTTTTTTTGCATTTTTTTGCTTAATTTTTGCGTTTTTTTATTGTTTTTTGGGCTAATTCCACTTTTTTGGGTGAATTTTGCGCTTGCGGCACTTGCGCTAATTTTTCTTCCACTGTGGGTGACACTTGGCTTTGCTGTGGCAAGTCCTGTTGAAAATTTCATTAAAAAAATTTACATAAAAAAAGCACAGAAAAAACTTTTGCGGCTAAAAACCAAGGTGGTTGCAATCACCGGAAGTTACGGCAAAACGTCCACGAAAAATATTCTGCAACAAATTTTAAATGAGGAGTTTGCTTGCACCGCCTCGCCAAAAAGTTACAACACCCCAATGGGCGTTTGCAAAACCATTTTGGAAAACCTTAAAGAAACTGACGATTTTCTCATTTTGGAATTTGGTGCCAGACGAAAAGGGGACATTGAAGAACTTGCCAAACTTGCCCCAGTTGATTTTGGAATTATAACACCCATAGGCAACTGTCACTTGGAGACCTTTGGCAGTTTGCAAACGCTTGAAGACACCAAGTATGAATTGTGTGAAAATACAAAAGAACTTGTTATTTTTAATGGCAAAAGCAGCCAAACAAGAAAACTTTACGACAGGTTTGCACGCAAAAAGTATTTGGTGTGCCAAGAGAACTCGTTTGCGTTTGCCAAAGATGTGACATCTTCAAATTGCGGCAGCACTTTTACGCTTGTGCTGGATGGCACTGAGGTCTTTTGCAACACCAAACTTTTGGGGAGGGCAAATATAGACAACATTGTGGTTGCGGCGGCAATGGCATATCTTTTAGGAGAGAGTTGCTTTAGCATCCAAAGAGGAATTGAAAAGTTAAAACCCACGCCGCACAGACTGGAACTTATAAAAGGGTTTGTAAATGTGCTGGACGATTCCTATAACAGCAATTTAGACGGTTTTAAACAGGCGCTTGAAGTGCTTTCCGGCTTTGAAGGGCGAAAGATAGTTGTCTCGCCTGGGTTGGTGGAACTTGGGCATAGCCAATACGAAGCCAACCTCACCGTTGGGCAGGAAGTGGCAAGGGTTGCAGACGTGTTTTTGATAATGAACGAAACTAATAAAAAATCACTCACAGATGGTGCTGCTGGTGGCACATGCAAAATTATGTATGCCAGCACTCGCGATGAGCAAAAGAAGATTTTGAAGGAAATTTTGAAGGCAGGCGACTGCGTGTTATTTGAAAATGACCTACCAGATAATTTAAAATAAACACTTACACTTTCTTTCTGTGCGGCAGAAAGAAAGTTGGCAAAGAAAGACCGCATACTTTTCTAACGCTAGAAAAGTATGCAAAA
>CANQCE010000039.1 GCA_947589655.1 uncultured Clostridia bacterium
TGAAGGAAAGAACTGCGTTCGCTCTCGAAAATTTTAAGGCACCTTAGCCGAACAAAGACGGACTTTCAGTTGATACTGAGGCGAAAGGGGGCCCGCGGTGGGAAACGAATTTTAGGCGTTAGCACCGTGCTTGTTTTTAATAAGTAGGAGATTCTTCGACTGCGTGCTTAACAGCACTTGCTCAGAATGACCAATCGGTGCGTGTCGCCGTTATGGGGCCCCCGAAAGTGCTTGCCACTTTTGGGGCCTAAATTCTAGTTGCCCCCGCGATAGTTATTTCATCAAAGGAAATAACACCACATCCCTAATATTTGCACAGTCAAACGCAAACATCAAGAAGCGGTCAATTCCAAAGCCCAGCCCAGAAATTGGTGGCATGCCGTGTTCCATGGCAAGAAGAAAGTCCTCATCCACATCCATGGTTTCGTCATCACCTGCCGCCTTTTCTTCAAGTTGCAGTTCCAGCGTTCTGCGTTGAACAATAGGGTCCACCAACTCGCTATAAGCGTTCACAAGTTCTTGCCCACCAGCAACAATCTGGAAAACGTCCACAATGCGTTCATCTTTATCGTTTCGCCTTGCAAGCGGCTTTAAAGATGCAGGATAGTTATACAAAATGGTTGGGTTCACAATTCCAGCACGGATTTTGCGCTTATAGATATAGTCAATCAGCGTGCGAACACTCTTGCATTCTTCCAAATCGCCATAAGTGAACAGTTTTCGCTCAACTGCCACCTTTTTAAGAGCATCCAAGTCTTCAATATCAAGAAAATCGCAGCCCAAAAGTTCTCTCATGCGCGCAACATAATCAATGCGTTCCCACTCTGTATCAAATTCCACCTCTTTGCCCTGATAGTTCACCTTGGTTGTGCCAAAGCAAGCCTTCATAAGTTCGGTCAAAAACCTTTTAAAGAACGCAATGTTGTCCTCAAAATTCCAATAGGAAGCATACCACTCAACCTGCGTAAATTCCTGCAAATGTGCTGGGTCCATGCCCTCGTTGCGGAAATCTTTGCCAAGTTCAAACACCCTATCTATGCCAGCGGCTATGCACTCCTTCAATGCGCACTCAAACGCAATACGCAAGTTGCATTGCAAATCCAGAGCGTTGTGATGCGTGAAGAAAGGTTTTGCACTCGCCCCTGAAACGCTGGTTTGCAAAATTGGAGTTTCTACCTCAATAAAGCCATTATCTTCCAAAAATCGGCGAACAAAAGATGTCACCTTGCTACGTGTAAGGAAAATTTTTCTACTCTCCTCGCTTGTGATAAGGTCAAGATATCTTTGACGATATTTAATTTCTGTATCGGCAATGCCATGAAATTTTTCTGGCAGCGGACGCAGTGTTTTGGATAGCAAAGTAATTTTTTCAGCCTTAACTGTCACCTCGCCAGTCTGAGTGGTGTAAACCTCGCCTTCCACGCCGATAAAATCGCCAATGTCAATCATCTTTTTGTAAAAGTTATAGTCTTCTTCCGAGAACTCGTTGCGGCCAACTGAAATTTGTATGTGCCCATATATATCGCGGATTTGGCAAAAACCAAACTTGCCCATAATGCGGCGAAAAACAATTCGCCCTGCAATTTTCACATGTTCGCCAAGTTTTTCGCGTGCCTCTAAAATTGTGCAAGCTCTGTCAAACTTATCTTTATATGGAATTTCCCCCATTTTTTTCAGTTCGTCAATCTTTGCCTTTCTGATGTCCAGTTCGTTCGATAAATTTTCTTCCATAATTCCTCCGTAGGTTTTCTAAAAAGGGTTTTCGCCCCTAATTGAATTTAATATAACACAAATATTAAGAATAAGTCAATCATTTTCGGCTTACAAAATTCACAGCAAAAATTATTTGGAAAAATTATACAAAACTGATAAAATATGTTTGAAAAAGGAGTTTATATGAAAAAAACAGCAGTTGTGATTGGTGCGTCAGGAGATATTGGTGCCGAGGTTGCAAAAAAGTTGCAGAAAGACGGCTACAATTTGGCACTTACATACAACAAAGGGAAAATTGATTTAAAGCCACTGAAAGATGAGCAGATAAAGGCTTATCCGCTGAATTTATGCGATAAAAGTGCCATAAAAACGGTGTTTGAGAGCGTTGGAAAAGATTTTGATGTGCCTAGCACCCTGGTTTTTTGCGCCGGCGTGCCTCAAAAAAGGAAACTTTTGTTTGATGTTTCGGACGAAGAGATTGATGAACTTTTTGAAGTGAACATAAAATCAGCAATCCGCTGCATAAGGGAGTTTGTTAAAATTGCCAAAACGCCTGCAAACATTGTGCTTATTGGCTCTTTTGAAGAAAAATTTGGTTGCTCGTGCGAAAGCGTGTATGCTGCCACCAAAGGTGCAATGACCACTTTGGCAAAGTCCCTTGCAAGTGAACTTGGCAGCATGGATTTTCGCATAAATGTTATCGCCCCAGGCTTTATTGACACCAAAATGAACAACAACCTATCCAAAGAAGAAAAAGAGGATGTTGCGGAAATGACCCCCCTGCAAAGATTGGGGACAACTGAAGACATTGCAAATGCGGCAAGTTTTCTTTACAGTGAAAAGGCAAGTTTCATAACTGGGCAAACACTGTTCGTTGATGGCGGCTTAATTTTGGAATAACATTAATAATTTGCATAATACACAACATATGGTGTATTATGTCATTGCATAACACACCATATTTGGCATTTCAACAAAAAACTAAAAGTTATAAAAAAGAAGGCATTTTTAGCCTTCCTCTTTTTTTGTGTCTTTTTTATAAAACATTTTCAAAAATGGCGCAGTCCATTTTGGCGCTTTGACACAAATAATTTTGATATTGCTTTTCTTTTCTTTTTCCATATCTTTTATTTATGCCAAAACCTTTCCTTTTGTTACACAAATTTTATGTCAGCATGGTTATATTTAAAACTTCATTTTTTTCGCTATGCTTGCTGCCCTGCAATGGCACCATCTGCGCAGGCTGTTACAATTTGTTTTAGCCCCTTACTCCTCACATCGCCCACCGCAAAAACTCCATTAATGGATGTGCACATGTTTTCGTCTGTGAGAATAAAGCCTTTCTCGTCCACTTTCACTCCGCTAAAAATGCTTGTATCTGGCTTTTTGCCAAGCGCAACAAACAATGCATTGGTTTTGATTGTTTGTTTATCGCCTGTTTTGGCATTATGTTCAAATTCCACAGCGGTTAAAACATCCTCGCCGATAAGTTTTGTAATTTTGCAGTTAGAAACAACCTCAATTTTCTTGTTTTTGTTTGCTTTTGCGAACACGGACAAATCTCCGCTGTCAAGCACTGTCACGCTAGAGCAAACTTCCGCCAAAACTAGTGCTTCCTTCAAGCCGCCGCCATTTTTGCTGGCAACACAAACCTCTTTGCCCCTAAAAAAGTTTGCGTCACAAACAGCACAGTAACTAACGCCCTTGCCAAGGTAATCGTTCTCGTTCAGCCCCAGTTCAACATATGAAAGCCCTGTTGCAATAATCACGCTTTTTGCACGATAAATGCATCTCTTGCCAACTAACATTTTCTCCGCCTTTGTGCAACTGAACTTTTGGATGTCGTCATACAAAACTTCAATGTTTAAGTGCTCAATTTGTTTAGAGAAATTCTGCACCAATGTGTAGCCGTCTGTTTCCGAACAAGAAGGAAAATTCTCAATTTTTGGGATGATATTCACCTGCCCACCAAGAGAGAATTTTTCTATTATGCACACATTTTTGCCGCGCCGTTTTGCGTAAACTGCCGCCGTCATGCCAGCAACGCCACCGCCCACAATAACAACATCAAAACTGCGCTCTTGTAAAGCCACTTTTTTCATACACCCCTCTTTTATATGATTATAATACCACATTTAAAGCCTTTTCCAAAACAAAATGCAATAAAAAAGCATGACCAAAGCCATGCTTAATTTTACTGCTTATCTGCTTTAACTTTTGCTGCCTTGCCTGTAAGGTTGCGAACGTAGTAGAGTTTTGCTCTCCTTGGCTTTCCTTTTCTAACCACTTCAATAGAAGCAATTTTTGGTGAGTGAATTGGAAATGTTTTTTCAACGCCAACGCCGTAAGAAATTTTTCTAACGGTAAAGGTCTCTCTAATTCCACCATTTTTTCTGGCAATGACAACACCTTCAAAGGCCTGCAATCTTTCTTTGTCGCCTTCCTTAATTCTAACCGTAACTTTAACAGTGTCACCGATTGAAAATTCTGGGACATTTTCCTTCATGCCTTCTCTTTCAAGTTGGTCGATTAAATTTGCCATGACTTATCTCCTTTTTTCAGATTTTCGACATGATGCTCATAAGCGCAAAAATTAATGCTTTGCCCAGCGGAACACCCGAAGTCTTTTTGATTATAACATAAACAAAATAAAAAAAACAAGTATTTTGTCAAAAAATTTTTGAAAAATGCAAGTTTTCTTTAAAATTAAGCAATTCCCTTGGGCAATCAATTTTTATGTCAAAACGCGTTAATTTCGTGGTTGACCTCATTGTCAAGCACCTCAATCACATCAAAGCGAACATCACTTTCGGATTTGTGCTTTACCATAAGATAAAACTCTGCAACCTTGCGGATTTTGCGTTGTTTTCGCGCATCCACCGCCTCAATTGGCCTGCCGTAAGCAAGCGTTGAACGGAGTTTGACCTCCACAAACACAATCACATTGCCATCTTGCGCAATTATGTCAATCTCGCCGAACTTTGTTTTGTAATTGGTTTGCAAAATGCGATAGCCCTTGTCTTTCAAAAACTCCACAGCATCAAACTCGCCAATGTTGCCCTTGATTTTATTTTCAACTTTCCTTACATCTTTTGAATAAAAATCTTCCATCTTCAACCCTTGCTAACGTTTTAATAGTTATCTTTATATAACCAATCACTTTGTAGTTTCTTTTATCGGTTCCAACATCCTTTCAACAACAGTTATCTTCTTTTTATCACAGTCAAGTTCACACTCGGCGCCATATGGAATTATGTTTATTGGCATTGCATGCCCAAAATTTACATTGTAAATAATTGGCAAATCTGGTCTTTTAAGTTCTTTGCCTATCACCTGCTTAAAAATTTGTTTATATTCTTCATAATATTTTTCGCCCATTGGCTTGCCAACAATAATGCCGTTTATGTTTTCAATTACGCCGTTATCCGCCAGAGCAAGAAGTGCTTTCCTAACAAATTCCGGAGTTGGACATTCCTCAGAGACCTCAACAAACAAAATTTTGCCTTTCCACTCGTCTGCTTTTGGAAAAAGGTCATATTTTTTTGCCAGTATAGGCTGATTTCTGCAATCTTCTGGCGTATCATACCAAGTCTCGTCATCAACCCCCAAAAGTGCAGACAAACTTTCCAAGCAACCGCCCAAAAGTTTTCCCTGAACTTTTCCATGCCCCTGCAAAACTTCGTAGCCGTGTTTTTCTTGTTTAGTTTTCTTTTGTATATGCATGTTTTGCTCGCCCCAAGGCACAAAATCGTCAGACCAAACTGGGCTGGACTTTATTTCGTAAGGGCAAGAATTTTTAAAAAGCACATTTTTAACTGCACTGACTTCGTAATCGAACATCTTAACATATTCGCCAAAGTTGCACATAATTACCGGACCATAGAAAGACGAAACGCCCGCTTTGTAGAGCATCAAATGGTTGACTGTGCTGTCCGAAAAGCCCATAAAAATTTTGGGATTGTTTTTTATAACATCAAAATCTATATAAGGCAAAAGCCTGTAAGTTTCGCATCCGCCAATAGCACAGATTATCGCTTTTATAGACTTGTCCTTAAAGGCTTCCATCATGTCCTGTGCACGTGCCTGTGGATGCTCATAAAGATACTTTTTGCCCTTCAATGCGTTTGGCATTGCAACAAGTTCCAAGCCAAACTCGTCATGCAGACGCTTTTTGGCAATCTCGAACTTGTGTATAAACTGCGGCTCGCCCAAACTGCCACTTGACAGGCTGACAACGGCCACCTTGTCCCCTTTTTTAAGTGCTTGCGGTTTAATCATAAACATCCTCCAATTTGTGTGCTTTATAATTTATAATCACAAGATGAGCATTTTATAGTTTTGCCTTTTCTTACAAGGGCTTTTCCGCAATTAGGGCATTTTTCGCCGGTTGGAATATCCCAACTCATAAAGTTGCACCCTTCTCTGTCCTCGCAAGCATAGAAATGTTTGCCATGCTTTGTTTTAAGCGCATAAACGTTTTTCCCACATTGCGGACATTTTGAAACAGGCTTTTTCTCGTCAGCCTCGTAAGGTTTAACATTTTTACATTTTGGAAAGTTTGAGCAGCCCAAGAATTTGCCAAATCGCCCTTCCCTAATCACCATTTTATGACCACATTTTTCGCAGACAACATCTGTTTCAACTGGTTGAGATTTCATTGTAACGCTGCTTGCATCTGCATTTTTCAAAAGGTCTTTAAATCCGTTCCAGAAACTGTCCACAACGCCATGCCACTCGTCCTTATTTTCGGCGATATCGTCAAGACGGTTCTCCATGTGAGCGGTAAACTTAACATTGATAACTCCGCTGAAGAATTTTTCCAAATATTCCACCATTTTGCGCCCAAGTTCTGTAGGCACAAGATATTTGCCGTCTTTTGAGCAATAGTTCCTTGCCGTTAAAATGGTGATGGTTGCCGCATATGTTGCAGGACGTCCAATCCCCTTTTCTTCCATGGCTTTAACAAGGCTGGCCTCTGTAAACCTTGCTGGCGGCTTTGTGAACTTTTGTTCTTCCTTGATTTCTTGCACAGGCAAAACCTCGTTCTGTTCAAGTTTTGGAAGTTTTGCAGTGTCTTTATCTTGCTTTTCATCGTCAGTGTATTCCTTATACACCGCTTAAAGCCATAGTTTTCCACATCCAAAGATACGCTTACATTAGAATATTCCGCATCGCTCATCTGGCTTGCCATAAAACGCTCGTAAATTAACTTGTAAAGGCGATAATTGTCTTTGCTGATGCTATCTTTAACCATTTCTGGCGTAACCTGCATGGAAATTGGCCTGATTGCCTCGTGCGCATCTTGAGCATTCTTCTTGCTGGCATAGATATTAGGTTTTTCTGGCACAAATTCTTTGCCATATTTTTCTGCAATAAACTCACGGCACGCCGCCTGTGCATCTGTTGAAACACGCGTGGAGTCGGTTCTTATATAAGTGATAAGCGCAATTTTGCCTTCGCCCTTAACTTCAACGCCTTCGTAAAGTTCCTGCGCCGATGAGGTTGTGCGTTTTAGGCTCATGCCCAGTTTGTTTAGGGCATCTTGCTGCATTGTGCTGGTTGTAAATGGTGCTGGGGCATGGCTTTTTGTGCGCGACTTTTTAACTTCTTGCACCACCACTGGCTTGCCTTTGATGCAAGATAAAATTTTGTCAACATCCTCTCTGCAAGCAGGCTTAATTTTTTTGCCTTTAAATGTTGCCAAAGCAGATTTGAACTTTATTTTTGCCTTTTCGTGCGACAGAGTTATTGTCCAGTATTCTTCTGGCTTAAAGTTTTCAATTTCAACCTCTCTGTCCACCACAAGTTTAAGTGCTACCGATTGCACCCTGCCTGCCGAAAGTTTTGGTGCAATTTTCTTGGACAAAATTGGTGAAAGTTTATAGCCCACAATTCTGTCAAGAACGCGCCTTGCCTGTTGGGCATTAACCAAGTTAAGGTCAATGGCTCTTGGCTCTGTTAGCGCTTTAAGCACCGCCTTTTTGGAAATTTCATTAAACTGAATACGGCACTTTTTGTTTGGGTCAAGCCCCAAAACATATGCAACATGCCAAGAAATCGCCTCGCCTTCTCTATCCGGGTCGGTTGCTATAAGAACTTCATCGGCTTTGGCTGCCTTTCTTTTTAAATCTTCAATCAATTCTTTTTTGTCTGGGTTTGTTTCGTAATGAGGCTCGTAATTGTTGTTTAAATCGATGGCAAAAGACTTTGCCGGCAAATCACGTATGTGACCCTTTGTGGCAAAAACCTCATAACCACTTCCTAAATATTTTTTTAATGTGTCCCTTTTTGCAGGGGCTTCTATAACAACAAGTTTCAAAATAAAACTCCTTTTTGTAAAATTTCCCCACTTTTTATGCCAAGCAGAAAATTTGGCTTGGCAACCTTCTTATTAAACCACGAATTTCCAAAGTTGTCAAACAACTGTTGAGTGTCTGCACAGAAATTTTTGTTTTTTGTGTCAAAAAGTCAAAACTTCGCGGCTCTTGCTGTAAAAGTTCAATAATTGCACGCTCGTCAAAATTAAGTTCAATCGCCCTGCTCTGTTTGGCTGCTTTTTGCAAGCCATAAAAGTCAATTATGTCTTGTGGGCTTGTAACACACTCTGCTTGTGCCGTTTTAATAAGCAAGTTTGTCAATTCGCTCTTGCCGCTGGTAACATTCACCGGCACTGCAAAAATGTC
>CANQCE010000040.1 GCA_947589655.1 uncultured Clostridia bacterium
ATCCACACAGGTGACTTTAAAATTGATTTTGAACCTATTGATGGGGTTATGACGGATTTGCAACGCTTTGGTGAACTTGGCAAAAAAGGCGTGAACCTTTTGATGTGCGAAAGCACCAATGTTTGCCGCAAAGGCTACTCTATGAGCGAAAAAAGAGTGGGCAGGGCGCTGGAAGAAATTTTTAAATCTCACACCGAGAACCGAATTTTTGTTGCCACTTTTGCTTCCAATATTCACCGTTTGCAACAAATTTTAAATTTGGCTGAAAAGTATGGCAGAAAGGTGGCATTTACTGGCAGAAGCATGATTAACATTGCCGATGTTGGCATGAAAATTGGCGAAATAACCTTTAACAGAGAAAATATTATTGATATTGACAAAATTGACAAATATGCCGATAAAGAATTGCTTATTGTTACAACAGGCAGCCAAGGCGAGCCACTATCTGCGCTCACAAGAATGGCGGCAGGCGATTTTAAACAGATTAAAATTGGCACAAACGATTTGATTGTGTTTTCTTCTTCGCCAATCCCTGGGAACGAAAAGAGCGTGTATAATGTAATAAATTCGCTTTTCCAAAAGGGGGCAGATGTTATATATGATGAACTTTCCGAAGTACACGCATCTGGGCATGCATGCCAAGAGGAAATTAAAATTATACACTCTTTAACAAAGCCAAAGTTTTTTGTGCCTATTCACGGCGAATACAGGCATCTAAGGATGCATAAACAGTTGGCAATGGCTCTTGGCATGGAGGAGAGGAACATTTTGTTGCCAACTATAGGGGCGCAGTTTGAACTTACACCAAATTCAATTAAAAAAGTGGGCTTTACAGTGGCTGGGCAAAGGCTGATTGACGGCTACGGCATCGGCGATATGGATAGCAATGTTTTGCGCGAGAGGAAACAACTCTCTGAAGATGGGATTTGCGTTGTGGTTACAACCATAAACAATGTTTCGGGGGATGTTGTTGGCGACCCATTTATAATCACACGCGGCGTGGTTTATCAAGATGAGGCTGAGGCGTTTGTTCAAGACACAAGGAACATGATAATCGCCTCTTTGAAAGAACAAGATTTGCGTGGCTGCGACCCTGCGGTGATTAAAAACACATTAAAACGCAACGTTTCAAACTTTATATTCAAAAGAACAAAGCGCCGCCCTATGGTGCTGACAATTGTTATGTTGGATTAAAATGAAAAGGGAAGAATTAAAAGGCTTTGAAAGGCGTGCATATAACCCAATTATAAGGCCGAAAAGCGAGCAGGTTTTAAAGGAAATTGTTGAAAGTTTAAAGCCTAAAAAAGCCCTTGAAATAGGAACTTTTCTGGGCTATTCTGCCACGGTTATGTTGGAGGCGGAGGCTGGGCTTGTTTTAACAACTTTGGAAAAAGATGAACAAAATGCTGCCGATGCCACTTTCAACTTAAAACGCTTTGGAAAGAGAGCCAAAGTGCTTTGTTGTGATGCTGCCAATTTTTTGGCGGAATGCACAGAGAAGTTCAATTTGATTTTTTTGGATGGTCCCAAGGGGCAATATTTTAAATATCTGCCAAAATTGAAAGAACTGCTTGAGTGTGGTGGCGTTTTAGTGGCGGACGACACGCTTTTTCATGGATATGTAACTGCGGATGGCGTTGTAAAGCACAAGCACCGCACAATTGTTGAAAGTTTGCGAAAGTTTAAAGAAGATTTGCAAAACGATACAAATTTTCAGTGCCAATTTTATGATTTTGAAGATGGCATTGCAGTTTGCAAAAAGATAAAATAAAGCGATTTATGCTTTATTTTTGTTTTTATTGAAACATTGCGTTAAAAAAGTTGTATGTTTTGTCATTTTTTGTTAAAATAACACTATGGATTTTGAATTAAAAATCATAGAATTTTTGCAAAGCGGAAGGACCCCATTTTTTGATACGTCATTTCAAATTATCTCCGAAATTGGTAGCGTTATGGGCGTGGTTGCGTTGTGTCTGATATTCTTGTTCTTTAACCGTCGCCTTCTATTTTGGTATTTGTTTTCGTATGGCTTTGTAAATTTGGTTGTTCGCATAATAAAAGGCACCGTTGAACGTATTAGGCCGTATAACGCATCGGAATTAATTCAAGTTATAGGCGACCGCGTGCAAGATTTCTCTTTTCCAAGTGGGCATATGGCTTGCGCAACCGCAATTGCAATATTTTTGGCGGTTTTTCTGTTTTCAAAATATAAAACAAAGGGCGAAAGGGTGCTAATTGTGCTTTCGTGCTGTGTTTACGTTGGTTTGGTGGGCCTTTCAAGGATGTATTTAGGCAAGCACTATTTGACCGACCTTATTGCAGGCTTTGCCATTTCGGCAATAATTTGCACGCTTGGGCTGCTGCTGATGAAATATTATTATAAATTCAAAAACAATGATAGGGCTTACAAAAAGTGAGGATGTTATGAAAATTAAAACAGAGATAAACAGTTTAGAGCAACTTGATGCCTTGGCAAAGGCTTTTGCGAACTGCTTGCAACCAAAAATGATAGTGCTGCTTAAAGGCGATTTAGGCAGCGGCAAAACCACATTTGTAAAGGCGGTGGCAAAGGCTCTTGGCAGCACTGACGAGGTTACAAGCCCAACTTTTGCACTGCTAAATATCTATGACGGCAAATTCCCAATTGAGCACTTTGATATGTATAGGCTTTCTTCTGCTGAGGAGGCCAGAGGGGTGGGCTTTGAGGAACACTTTGACCGCTCTCATATGCAAGGCGTAGCGTTTGTGGAGTGGCCAGAAAACGTGGAAGGGCTTTTTGACAAGGCCGATTTTGTGGTGGAGATTACAAAAACTGGCGATAATGGGCGAATTTTTGTTATCTCGTCAGGCAGTTAAAGGAGGAAGAAAATGCTGGCAATTAACACGGCGTTTGCAAATGCCAATTTGGCTCTTGAAATTGCAGACGGAAGGAAATTTTATAGGCAACTAAATGCAGAGGCAAAACACTCGGAAAATGTGCTAAAAACAATTGACGAAATGTGCGCTGAGGCAGGAATTGACATTTTGGATGTTGGGACAATAGCAGTTGTTACAGGTCCTGGCTCGTTTACAGGCTTAAGAATTGGCGTTGCAATTGCAAAAGCCCTTGGCTGCGTGAATAAAAGCCTAAAATTTATTTCAATATCATCTTTGCAACTGATGGCATATAAAAAAATCAAAACATATCCAAAGAAGGAAAAATTTGCCTGCGTTTTAAATGCACTATCCAATCTTTATTTTGTGGCATATTTTGATAAAGACGGCACTATATTAGAAGAAGAAAAAATGATTGGGCAAGATGAATATTTGCAGATGCAATGTCCAAAATATGCTCTGGAAAACGATTTGCCAAATCTGCCGTGCCTGAAAATAACTGAAGAAGATTTGTTAAATTATGCCAAACAGAGAGAGGGCTTAAAACAGTTCGTTTCCAGCGAGGAGTTGTTGCCAAAATATATAAGGCTGTCTCAGGCAGAGGACAATATGTTAAAAAAACAAAAAAAAGATTAAAAAATAGTTGACTTTTAAATGTAAATGCTTGTAGAATACGTTAAGTAAAAGGAGATTGTATGAAAAAACCTGTTTATATTAGATGCCCTAGATGTGAGCTTAATTATATTGAAAAGAAGGACAAACTTTGCAGTGTTTGCAAGGCTGAACTTTCTGCACATAAAGATGAATTTATTGGCGATTTAGATTTGGAACTTTGCCCTATCTGCAAAACAAACTACATTCAGCCAGACGAAATTATGTGCGCAACCTGCTTGAAAGAGCACCAAAACGATGGAGACGAAGTTTCCACCGATTGGGAAGATTATCTTAATCGTGACGAAGAAGAAATTGTGTATGATGACGAAGAAACAGGCGACATGGCGTCAGTTACTGATTTGGATGACCAATTGTTGGATGATGACGATTTGGACAGCAGCATAGGCTTTGATGACAGGTTGGATGACGGCTCGCTTGACGATTTGGATGACGAAGAATTTGACGGCGACATGGAAGATGACCTTGACGATGATGACCTTGATGAAGAAGACGACCTTGACGATGACGATGATGACGAAGATAGCGACAAAGACGACGACGATGATGATGAAGATGATTTTTAAAAATTGTTAATAAAAAACCACGGCAACCCCGTGGATTTTTTTAAGCATATTTTTTAATAAATTTTTAAAGAGTTTAAAGAGTTTTTAAATGTCAAATTTATGCACCAAGAGTTATTGCAAAATTTCCAGAGACTTCTGTATTGACTAAAAGAGATGAGAGAGTGATGTAGAAACTGACTAATGCTCTTCCATTATTATTGTTAGTGACAAAAGTTGCCACTGCTTCATCTGATTCTATGTTAAAGATTGTTTTGTAACTGTTTTTGGATTCTTCCCAGCGACCTTGTTGTTTGGCAAGTTCAATTAATTCACTCATTGACTCTGCTTTACCGGCAGGGATTGTGAAAGTTGCTTTAGAGCCGTCGCTCTGGGCTGTTTCGCTCGGGTCAATTGATAAACTTGTTGATTCTATATTCTCTTGAGAGAGATTTTTTACTTCAAAATGGACAGGCAGTGGATTGTCTTTGTCTAAATTCACTATGCTGAACGAGAACATAATCAAGTGATTTTCACCTATGCTGAATTTAGAACTATCAAATTCTTGTTCAGAAGTGATTTTTCCTTGTCGTATAAGTATTGGAACTACGGAGTTTTTTATATCATCTGAAGTGAAGTTAAAATCAAGGTTTTCAAATTTTTTGTCACTCACATTTTCATTTTTTGATATTTCCACATATTCTTGTCCGTCTATTTTGAATGGGCTTCCCGGGACTAGTATGGCGGTGCTATAATTATCATAGGAAACATTGACAGAGATAGTAAGCACCCCGCACATAACACAGTGAACATGTTTTGCGGTGTAGGTTATGGAAAAGCCGCTTTGCACCTTTGCTTGCAGGGCGGCAATGGTTATGCCCACGGATGTTGCCGCCACAATCAGTGTCATAGCCAGCGCACCTAAACTCCACCACAATTTCTTTTTTGTGTTCATATGTTTTTCTCCCTCGCGACAAATACAAAATTTATCTTTTAAAACACGCATTCTCAAAGAACAACAGTTTATAAGATAATACAATTTGTCTTTTCTATACTCATTTTAGCGGGGGGGGGACACTTGTCAAGCAAAAATTGAAAAAAATAAAAAATTTCTAAAAAATTTTATAAAAAATATCTTTTTTTAATAGAAATGGGCAGATTTTAAGGTTTTGGGGAAAGCATTTCGCTTTGGCGAGATAATGGCAACAAAAAAACACCCTTGGGTGTTTTAACAAAAAAGCCGATGCTTACTTGCTTTGTTGTGCATCTGATAACAGTTTTGCAAAATGTGCTTTTTTGCGATTTGCAGAGTTTTGATGTATAACATTTTCTCTTGCAGCGCTATCGAGTTTTGAAGAAAGTGTTTTATATGTTTCTGCAGCCTTTTCAGGTGCTTCAGCAAGGTCTGCCTTGAACTTTTTAATGTAAGTTTTAATTTCAGACTTTACGGAGTTGTTCAAAACGCGTCTTTCTCTTTCAATCAACACTCTTTTCTTTGCAGATTTGATATTTGCCATGTGTTTTCTCCTTGTAACTTTATAAAACTTAAAGCATTATAACATACAATTTTAGAAAAATCAAGTGAAATTTGCATTTTTTTTGGCAATATTAACTTTATGAAGGATTTAATTGATGAGTGCGGCAAAGATTTGTCCGCTTACGGCTATGAAACCGTGCCTTTGGAAAAGTTTAATGCAACCAGCAACAAACTGTTTATAGAAACAAAAGAGCAGGCGCAAACTCTGGGGTTTGAAAAGGGGCATTATTTTATTATAAACGCACCGCTGCTGCCTTTGATGATGCAAGAGCATAAAGAGATGCTGGAAAAAGAGGTTGCCAGCCGACTAAAATTTTTAATGAAACAAAACAAACTTTCAAAAAATGGCAAAACTTTGTTTGTTGGCATTGGGAACCCTGCTTTAACAGCGGATAGTTTTGGCGTTAAAGCGGTGGAGAAAATACCTCTTTTGGCGTTTAAAAAGAACAACAGAAGGCTTAAACTTTTGCCCAATGTTTTTTCTAATACTGGTTTTAATGCCTTTGAAATTGTTCGCTTGGTTGTGGAGGCATACGATATCTCTGCAGTGGTTATGTTTGACAGCCTTGCCACAGAAAACATTTCAAGACTAGGGACATCTTTGCAGTTTAACGATGCGGGGCTAACCCCCGGCAGCGCCATGAACAATTTTGGCAGTGCCATGAACAGGCATACGCTGAATGTCCCATGCATTGCAATTGGTGTGCCGATGATGATATCTTCCAAAAGTTTGGGGCAAAAGCGTGACATTATTTTAACTGACAACAATGTGGGCGCGCAGGTGGAGTTTTTATCTTTGCTTTTGGCAGAGGTGATTGACAGGTTGTTTTAAAATCAAGTTTTTAAAATTTGCATATATTGTTTTTATGAAAAATGTTCTTCTTATAGATAGCGGCAGTGGGGGCGTGAACATATTAAAAGAGTGTGTAAAGGTTTGCCCTTATTGCAATTATCTGTTATTTTGTGACGATTTAAATTTGCCATATGGCAGCAAAACCAAAGAGAAATTGCAAGAAATTACCACTCGGAATTTAACCAACATAAAAGGGTTCTTCAATTTTGACGTTGTAATTTTGGCGTGCAACACGCTTACCTGCACTTGCCTTGAACACGTGCGAAAAGTTTTTCCAGACGTAATTTTTATAGGAACGGTGCCTGCCGTGAAGCCTGCAATTGAAAGGTTTAAAGAGGAAGATGTGCTGGTGCTTGCCACGCCAGTTACAATCAAACACAATGTGATTATAAATAAACATGCGGTTAAAACGCTTGCACTTGAAAACTTGGCAAGAGATATAGATGCCCATCTTGACGAATTGGAGGTTTTGGAAGACGGCATTAAAGCGGAGTTGAAAGATTTTAAAACCTTTATTCCAAAAGCGGTTGTTTTGGGCTGCACGCATTATGTGGCGGTTGAAAATATTTTAAAGAAAATTTTAGGCGACAACGTAACATTTTTCAATTCTGCAAACGGCGTTGCCAGAAGGCTTAAATATTTTGTGGATATGGAAGCGGAGGAAAAAGGCTATCAAGTTCAAATTATGGTGAGTGGAAATCAGAACAATTTAGCAAAGTTCTGGTGGTGGTTTAAAAACTAAAAAACACCACCTTTAAGGTGGCGAATTTTATTCATCAAACAAGTTTGAATTTAAAAATACTGGCTCGCAGGTTATGTTTATGCCCAATTTCTTTAAGGTTTGTTGCTCTGAATTTGAAAGTATGTAAGTGCTATGAGCGTCACATCCTTGCAATTTTGAAATTTGTTCCATGGCAAGTTTTGCCTTTTTGTTCCTATTAGTGCAAATTGAAAGTGCAACCAAAACATCGTCAAGGGTCAGCACGCTGCATTGGGATTTTAAGATATTAGAGCGATATTCAACTATCGGCATTAATATATCGTCAGTGATGATGCCGTAATCATCGTCAAGCCCAGCCAAAGTGCGAAGGGCGTTCAGAACAACTGCGGCACTTGCGGAGACAATCTTTTTGTTTTTGCCAGTGATAATTTTTCCGTCAGGCAGTTCAAGTGCAACGCAGGCATAGCCGCTTGTTTTGGAAGTGTTTTTGGCGGCGTCTATCAGTTGGGTAAGCGTTTCGGCGGCTTTTGTTTCTGTGACAAGCGATTTGTTCCTTTCCAAAGTTTCAAAGGTGCATTGCCCAAGTTTGTAATCACATTCTGCACGATAATATCTGCGCAAAATTTCTTTCCTTGCGGACAGTTTTGCCAAATTGTCGTCAACAATTGCCGAGGCAACCATATTCACACCCATATCAGTAGGGGACTTGTATACTTGCTTGCCCATGATTTTTGTAAGGATGTTGTCCAAAACAGGGAATACCGCTATATCGCGGTTATAATTTACTGTTAGCACGCCGTAAGCATTAAAATGAAATGGGTCAATTTGGTTGACATCATATAGGTCTGCCGTGGCGGCCTCGTAGGCAATGTTTACAGGGTGTTTTAATGGCAAGTTCCAAACAGGGAAAGTTTCAAACTTTGCATATCCTGCCTTTACTCCGTGTTTATATTCGTGATAAAGTTGGCTTAAACAAGTGGCAAGTTTGCCGCTGGATGGGCCAGGGGCGGTTACAACAACAAGTGGGCGTGTGGTTTTAATAAATGGATTTGCCCCATAGCCTTCGTCTGACACAATTGTTTCCACATCGTTTGGATAGCCCTTTGTGTAG
>CANQCE010000041.1 GCA_947589655.1 uncultured Clostridia bacterium
GCTTAAGACCAGAAAGAAGAAAAACAAATCTAACCGTTTGATGGTTAAGAGAGTGAACTAGGAGGCCGAAAGACAATGAATAAAGAAAGAAAAATGCCTTATGTCAGCCCAAAACTTTTGAAAAAAGTTAACGAAATGGCTGAAAGCGGCGTGAAAAAACCAATTAAAACTTGGTCAAGAAGATCAACCATATATCCAGAATTTGTCGGCTTTACATTTGCTGTGCACAACGGCAAAAAACATATTCCTGTTTATGTAACTGCTGATATGGTTGGGCATAAACTTGGTGAATTCTCTTTGACAAGAACCTTCAAAGGTCATGCGGGACAAAAACAAGCCGCAAAAAGTAAGTGAGGTAAAAGATGGCTACAAGAATTAGACAAAAAGCGGAAAAAAGAGCAGCAAATAAAGACAAACGCCCTTATGCCATTGCAAGAGGTGTTCGCATGAGCCCATCAAAAGTTAGGATTGTGCTGGACGAAATCCGTGGCAAAAAGGTTGAACAAGCGGTTGCCCTTCTCACATATATGCCACAACTTGGCGCTGCAGAAGCACTTAAAGTGTTAAAAAGTGCCATTGCAAATGCTGAAAACAACAAAGGTATGTCAGCAGATGGGCTGTATGTTGCAGAATGTTATTCAACTGCCGGTTCAATGATGAGGAGAGTTCAGTTCAGGGGCAGAGGCAGAGTTGACAACAGAGTTTTGAAAAGAACTTGTCATATAAAAATTATACTTGACGAGTTGAAGGAGGCGTAGGAATGGGTCAGAAAGTTAATCCATACGGACTTAGAATTGGCATAAATAAAGATTGGCAATCAACTTGGTTTGCCAAGAAGGCTGATTTTGCTGGAAATCTTAAAGAAGACCACGATATAAGAGAGTATTTTGCAAAGAAACATGCAAATGCTGGCATTGCAAGAGTGGAAATTAAAAGAACAGAAAACAAACTTGAAGTTGACATTTACACAGGAAAACCGGGTATGCTTATTGGCACCAAAGGCGCTGGAATTGAAGCAGTAAGAAAAGAACTTGGAAAACTTGTAAGGCCTGTTAAGAACCTTGTTATCAATGTTAAAGAAGTTAAAAAGCCAGACCTTGATGCAAAATTGGTTGCAGAAAGCATTGCTCAACAACTTGAAAAGCGTATTGCTTGGAGAAGGGCTTTGAAATCTGGTTTGCAAAGAGCAATGAAGGCAGGGGCAAAAGGTTGCAAAGTTCAAGTTAGCGGCGTTATTGACGGTGCAAACACAATTGGCAGAACAGAGAAATACATGGAAGGTTCCCTTCCACTTCACACTCTGCGCGCTGACATTGACTACGCAGAAACCGCAGCATACACAAACTATGGCAAACTTGGCATCAAATGCTGGATTTACAAGGGCGAAATTCTGTCTAAAAATCCTATAAAGGAGGACAAGAACAATGTTAATGCCTAAAAGAGTGAAAAGAAGAAAGGTTATGCGCGGCAGAATGACTGGCAAGGCAACAAGAGGCAACACACTTGCATATGGCACATTTGGAATTGTTGCAACTGAGCCATGCTGGATAAAATCTAACCAAATTGAGGCTGCACGTATTGCCCTTACAAGATACATTAAAAGAGGCGGAAAGGTTTGGATTAAAATTTTTCCAGACAAGCCTGTAACAAAAAAACCTGCCGAAACTCGTATGGGTTCCGGAAAAGGAAATCCAGAATTCTGGGTTGCAGTTGTAAAACCAGGCAGAGTTTTGTTTGAAATTGAAGGTGTCTCTGAAGAAATTGCTCGTGAAGCACTTCGTCTTGCAGGGCACAAACTTCCTTGCAAAACAAAATTTGTTAAAAAGGAAAATGCGGCTGCAGAAGCAGTAGAAGGTGGTGAGAAGAATGAAGACTGAAGAAATCAAAACCTTAAGCTTACAGCAGTTAAACGCAAGGCTTAAAGAATTAAAGAACGAACTTTTTAATCTTCGTTTTTCACACGCAACACGAAACCTTGCAAACCCACTTGCAATCAGAAATGTCCGAAAAGACATTGCAAGAGTGCAAACTGCTATAAGAGAAAAATCAAATGGAGGAAACGACAATGGAAAGAAATGATAGAAACACAAGACAGGGTGTTGTTGTTAGTGCTGGCAAGATGGACAAGACCGTTGTTGTTCAAATCACTTACATGGTGAAGGCTCCAAAAATTGGAAAAGTCGTAAAGAAAACTAAAAAGTTTAAAGCACATGACGAAAACAACATCTGCGGAATTGGCGATACCGTTCAAATTATGGAAACTCGTCCACTTTCCAAAGACAAATATCACGTTGTTGTAAAAGTCGTCGAGAAAGCGAAATAAGGGGAGGATAAAATTATGGTACAACCTCAAACAAGGCTTAAAGTTGCCGACAACACTGGCGCAAAAGAAATTATGTGCATCAGAGTGCTTGGCGGGTCTTTTAGAAGAAGTGGAAATATTGGTGATATCATTGTTGCCTCTGTTAAAAAAGCAATTCCTGGCGGCAGTGTTAAAAAGGGTGATGTGGTAAAGGCCGTTGTTGTTAGAACAACAAAAGGCTTAAACCGTGCAGATGGTTCACATATCCGTTTTGACGACAACGCAGCAGTGATTATCGATAATCAAAAACAGCCAAAAGGCACTCGTGTGTTTGGACCTATTGCGAGAGAACTTCGTGACAAAGGATACATGAAAATTATTTCTCTTGCCCCAGAAGTTATTTAAAAGGAGAACGGATGATGAGTATGACAGTTAAAAAGGGTGATACCGTTGTTGTTATCACTGGAAAAGAGAAAGGAAAAACTGGCAAGGTGCTCGAAGTTTTCCCTGAAAATAATAGAGTTTTGGTGGATGGCGTAAATGTTGTTTCCAGACATCAAAAAGCAAGAAATCAGCAAGAAAAGAGCGGCATTGTTAAGAAAAGTGCGCCTTTGGATGCATCCAATGTTATGGTTGTTTGCCCATCTTGCGGAAAGGCAACAAGGGTTCATCACAAAGTGATTGATGGCAAAAAAGTTCGCGTTTGCAAGTGCGGTGTCAGCCTTGACAAAGCCTATGTAAAAGCAACAAAGAAAGATGCCAAAAAGGCAAAAGCAGATACAGTGAAAGAGCAAAAAACCACAGAAAAAGTGGCAAAAACAGAGCCAAAAACTGTAAAAAATGCTGTAAAAACTGAAAATTCAGCAAAAGCAGCACCAAAAGTTGAAAAACCTGCAGAAAAGAAAACAACAACCAAGGCAGCAACAAAACCTGCTGCAAAGCCAGCAGCAAAGGCAACTGCCACAAAAACTCCTGCAAAAGCAGCAGGAACAACACAAAAGTCGAAAACAGCCAAAAAAGATGCGTAAAGGTGGTAGGCGATGAAAGAAGAAAATCAGACAGCAAAACGCTATAAAGAAGAAATTGTTCCAGCACTCGTCAAAGAGTTTGGATACAAAAACATCAACGAAGTTCCAAAACTTGTTAAGATTGTTCTTAACATGGGCTTGGGGGATGTTAAAGACAATTCAAAAAGTTTCAACACGGCAGTTGACGAACTTGCACTCATTGCTGGACAAAAGCCAGTTACAACAAAAGCAAAAAAGGCAATCTCAAACTTTAAAGTGAGAGCCGGCATGAAGATTGGTGCAAAAGTTACTCTGCGTGGAAAGAGAATGTATGAATTCTTTGACCGTCTTACAGCCATTGCTCTGCCAAGAGTTAGAGACTTCCGCGGAATTTCTGACAAATCATTTGACGGCAGAGGCAACTATTCAATGGGCATTAAGGAACAGTTAATTTTCCCTGAAATCTCATATGACAAAGTTGACAAAATTAGAGGGCTTGACGTTTCATTTATCACCACTGCAAAAACTGACGCAGAAGCAAAGTCGTTACTTAAGGCACTTGGGTTGCCTTTCGCTAGATAAGGAGGGTTTTATGGCAAAGAAATCTTTAATTGCAAAACAAAAAAGAGAACCAAAATATAAATCAAGAGCATACACTCGCTGCTCAATCTGCGGTAGACCTCATGCTGTGCTTAGGAAATATGGCATTTGCAGAATTTGCTTCAGAGAAATGGCCAATCGCGGGGAAATCCCAGGCGTTAAAAAGTCAAGTTGGTAAAGGAGGGGAGAAGATATGTTCGTAACAGATCCAATCGCAGATATGTTAACAAGGCTTCGCAATGCCATTGCGGCAAAGCATCAGTCTGTTGAAATCCCTGCATCAAAAGAAAAATTAGAAATCACAAAAATCCTTTTGGAAGAAGGCTACATTGCTTCTTACGAGGTTGTTGACGCTGGAAAATTCAAAAACATTGTTATCACAATCAAGTATGACGAAGAAGGCCAAAGCGTTATTCAAGGTTTGAAAAGAATTTCCAAACCGGGCCTTAGAATTTACTCACAAAAAGAAAACCTTCCAAAAGTTATAAGCGGACTTGGCATTGCCATCATATCAACAAACAAAGGAATTGTAACCGATAAAGTTGCAAGAAGTTTGAATGTTGGCGGCGAAGTTTTGGCTTATGTATGGTAAGGAGGGCAAGATGTCAAGAATAGGAAATAAACCAATCAAACTTGAATCAGGCGTAACGTTTGACCGCGTTGGTGACGTTATTACCATAACAGGCCCAAAAGGCACACTTAAACATACTATAGATAAAAATGTTGCAACCAAAGTTGAAAATGGCGAACTTCATTTCACATATGAAAATGAAGAAACCAACGCTAAACAAGGCCTTGCAAGGGCGCTTGCTCACAACATGGTTGTTGGCGTAACAAAAGGCTGGGATAAAAAACTTGTCATTGCTGGCGTAGGTTACAAAGCGCAGACAAACGGAAGCAAACTTGTTATGAGCCTTGGATATTCTCATCCAGTTGAAGTTGAAATTCCAGAGGGCGTTAAAGTTACATGCCCATCAGTTACAGAAATTGTTGTTTCTGGAATTGATAAAGAAAAAGTCGGACAATTCTGTGCAAAAATCAGGTCAAAAAGACCTTACGAACCTTATCATGGCTACGGCGTTCATGTTGATGGCGAAAGATTGATAAGAAAAGTTGGTAAGGCTGCTGGTAAGGGCAAGAAGTAAGGAGGAAGAAAGTGATTATTGTAAGAGATAAAAACAAAGACAGAGAAATTCGTCACAAGAGAGTGAGAAAAACACTTTCTGGAACCGCTGCAAGACCAAGACTTTGCGTTAACAGAAGTTTGTCTAACATTTATGCTCAGATTATTGATGACGAAAAAGGCGTTACACTTTGCGCCGCATCAACTCGCGAAAAAGATATCGCTGCAAAAGTTGCTGGCAAGAACAAAACTGAAGCAGCCAAAATTGTTGGCGAAATTATAGGCGAAAGAGCAAAAGCAAAAAAGATTAATGAGGTCGTTTTTGATAGAGGCGGTTACCTTTATACAGGGCGAGTTCAGGCATTGGCTGATGGTGCAAGAGCATCTGGCCTGAAATTTTAGGAGGGCGAAATGGCAGAAGAAATTAAAAACAACAAAAAAGAAGGACAAAACAATAACCGCCGTGAAGGTCGCAAAGACCGTGAACGCCCTGTTAAAGTGGACGACGGCCTTGACAAACGTCTTGTTTCCGTTCGCCGCGTAACAAAGGTTGTTAAAGGCGGAAGAACACTCCGTTTTTCAGCACTTGTTGTTGTGGGCGATGGAAAGGGCAGCGTTGGAATGGGCATTGGCAAAGCAAACGAAGTGCCAATCGCAATTGACAAAGCAACTGTTGCTGCAAAAAAGACAATGAAAAAAATTGCTCTTGTGGACGGAACAATTCCACACGAGACAATCGGCAAATTTGGCACAACAAGCATTTTGATGAGACCTGCTGAACAAGGTCACGGAGTTATTGCTGGTGGTGCAGCCAGAGCGGTTTTGGAAGCAGCTGGCGTTAAAAACATTGTCACAAAAATTCATGGCTCAACAAACGGCATTAACGTTGTTAGAGCATCACTCAATGGGCTTCAAACTCTTAAAACCAGAGAGGAAATTGCCGCTCGCCGTGGCAAAAAGCCAGAGGAAATCTAAAGCGGAGGGTGGAAATGAAAAAAGAAAAACAACTGAAAGTTACTTGGGTTCGCAGTGCAATTGGTTACAATAAAAACCAAATGAAAGTAATTGAAGCACTCGGCTTTAAGAAACTGCATCAAACAAGAATTTTGCCAGACAACGAGAGCATTCGTGGAAGCCTTCACGCAGTGGCTCACCTCGTTGACGTGGTGGAAGAATAAGGAGGCCGCTATGAAAATGGAAGAACTTAAACCAGCCGTTGGCGCAAGGACCAAAAAAGTCCGTGTTGGCCGTGGAATTGGCTCGGGAATTGGCAAAACTTCTGGAAAAGGCCATAAAGGTCAAAAAGCAAGAAGTGGCGGAGGAGTTAAAGCAGGCTTTGAAGGCGGAAATATTCCAACAATCAGAAAACTGCCTATCCGCGGTTTTAACAATAAAAACTTTAAAAAAGTTTATTCAACAGTTAATGTTGAAGATTTAGAAATTTTTGAAGCCGGCGCAGAAATAAACGAAGAAATTTTATACGAAACAAGGGTTATCGGCAAAAAGGGCGCCTATGGCCTTAAAGTTTTGGGTAATGGAAACGTTACAAAAGCATATACAATCAAGGCTGCAAAGGCTACTAAAGCCGCAATCGAAAAGATTGAAAAAGCAGGTGGAAAAATCATTTTAGGCGAATAAAAAAAGAGGAGTAAATTATGTTTAAAACTCTTATAAATGCTTTCAAGGTGAAAGATTTAAGAAAGAAAATACTTATCACTTTGGGGTTGTTAATACTTTTCAGGGTTGGATGTGCGCTTGTTTGCCCAGGTTTTATTTTAAGCGGCGATAACAACATTTTTGACCGCATCTCAAATCAAACCAACGGCACAACATTCTTTTCACTTATGAACTTGCTGTCTGGTGATGCACTATCAAACTGCTCAATTTTGGCACTTGGCGTTTCACCATACATTACGGCATCAATTGTCATTCAACTTTTAACAGTTGCCATCCCTGCACTTGAAAGGCTTTCAAAACAAGGTGAAGACGGAAGAAGAAAAATTCAGTTTTACACACGCATCGCTGCACTTGTTTTGGCACTTGCACAAGCAATAGGCATTGTTGTTTCTTTTAAAAGTTGCATTAATGCAAACCTTGGCATGCCAACATGGGTTGTGGGTGCAGGCATTGTGCTTATGCTTACCGCAGGCGGAATGTTCACTGTTTGGCTTGGCGAAAAAATCACTCAAGTTGGAATTGGAAATGGCATGAGTCTCTTGATTTTTGTGGGAATTTTGTCATCCGCAACAAACGGAATTTCAAATGCCGCAAAAACAATCACTGGTAGCAACTTGGAAGGCCTTTGGATGATTATCATCTATTTGGTAGCACTTGTTCTTATTTTCGGTCTGATTGTATTCATTGATTCGTCCGAAAGGCGTGTTGGTGTGAAATATGCCAAACAAATTAAGGGCAGGAAGATGTATGGTGGACAAGATACATTTATTCCAATCAAATTAAATGCATCTGGAGTTATGCCAATCATCTTTGCAACATCACTTATCACACTGCCACAACTTGTTATGAGTATTTTCTGGCCAGAAAGTTCGGCATATTATTGGTATCAAACCTATATGGGCACAAGTTCATGGGCTTATATTGTAATTTTGGCTGTTCTCATTTTTGCATTTGCGTTCTTCTACGCACAAATAACATTTGATACGGAAGATATCTCCAGAAGATTGCAACAGCAAGGCGGATTTATCCCAGGCATTAGGCCAGGTAAAACCACTGCTGAATATTTGAACAGAATCTCAAAAAGAATAACCCTTTTTGGTGCCGTGTTCCTTGCGTTTATAGCACTTATTCCATCTCTTGCGTTTAAAGCAGTGAACGACTACACTTTTGTTACACTGGTCAACGCATTCTCAACAACTGGGCTTATGATTATTGTTTCCGTTGCTTTGGAATTTGACAAAGGTTTGGAAGCACAAATGTTGATGAGAAATTATAAGGGATTTCTCAACTAATCGCGGGGGCAACTAGAATTTAAGCCCCAAAAATGCGAGCATTTTCGGGGACCCCGTAACGGCGACACGGAAAACAAGTTTTCCTAACGCCTAAAATCCGTTTCCCCCGCGTGCCCCCTTTCGCCTTGCAAAATTCCGCTGGACATTTTG
>CANQCE010000042.1 GCA_947589655.1 uncultured Clostridia bacterium
TATGATTGCTCACTGCCACAAAACAGCGCAAATCAGGATCTTGACAGGGCTATTGAAGCCACTGTAACAAGGCTTTCTGATGTGATTGGCGGAGAATATTCCGAGGCAACCATCACAAGGCAGGGCGGCACAAAAATTAGAATTGAAGTGCCATCTGTAACCGACTCGGAAGCAATTTTTGAACTTATTGGTGAGCCAACACCACTTTATATGACGCTGCAAGAGAATGTTTTTGACGAAAAAACATCCATCACAGGCGAAGATATTGAAGATGTTTATGTTTCTTATCAAGATGCATACGGCGTAACTTTGAAATTTAATTCAGAAGGTGCAACAAAGTTTGCAAATTTAACAGGCGAGGCTTCCAGCAGTTCTGATAAAAAGATTTATGTTTATTTGGGCGAAGTGAGTGCCGACAACCTTTTCCAAGAACTTACTTGCGAAAGCAAAATTGTGGGCGGCAGCACCTTTATTTCTGGCAGTTTTGAAACATATGACGATGCACAAGAGTATTCGCTGCGTATTATGAGCGGCACATTTAACGCTGAACTGGAACTTGTTGAAAGCAATGTTATTTCGGCAACTTTGGGTGCTGATGCACTGAAATTTTGCTTGATTGGCGGCTTTGTTGGGCTTATTTTAATTATGGCAATTCTTTGGTGGAGATACGGAGATTTTGGTCTTTTGGCATCGTTTGCACTTGTTATTTACATTGTTTTAATGCTGTTCTTCCTTCAAGCCATCTCGTTTGTTCAGTTGACGCTGCCGGGGCTTGCTGGTATTGTGCTTTCAATTGGTATGGCGGTTGACGGCACGGTTATCATATTTGAACGCGTGCGTGAAGAATACAGAAGCGGCAAAAAAATTCCGCTTTCGGTTAAGGGCGGCTTTAAACGTGCATTTTGGCCTATCTTTGATAGCAACATTACAACAATCATCACCGCTGTTGTGCTTTTAATTTTGGGCACGGCATCAATTCAGGGCTTTGCCATGACGCTTCTTATCGGCATTTTGCTTTCATTGTTCATGAACTTGGTCGTTTTAAGATTTTTAGTGAAATGGTATCTGCCTTTCAACAGTGTGAAGGGCAAAAAGTTGCATTTGCCAAAACAGATTCGTGGGCCTAAGGAACAGGCTGAAAATCCACAGGCGGAAACAGAGGTTGCGGCTGTTACAGGAGGGGCAAACAATGGCTAAATACAAGAAAAACAAGAGATATTCCCTCGACGAGCATATTGAAAATTCAAAATTTAACTTTTCCAAAAATTTAAAGTGGTTTTTAATTGCACCAGCGGCTATAATTTTGGTTGGGATTGTGCTTTTATTTACAGTTGGTTTCAACCTTGGGATAGATTTCACTGGCGGCTCAAACATGACCATTTTTGTGGATAGTGATGCCGAATTTGTTGTGGTTGAAAACGAGGCAGAAAGAGAAGGCAAAAAACTTGACATCGACAAAGATTATGGCAAAATTGAAAAGATGTTGGAAGAAACATTGCATGAATTTGGGCTTTCAATTTCTTCACTGCAAAAAACCACAATCTCTAACACGGAACTTGGCATTGCAAATGAAGATGCAGTTATTGTGAAATATCAAAACAATAACAATCTTAAAACAGAAGAAATTGAACAAAAGAACGAAGAAATCAGGCTTGCACTGCTCAAAAAATTTGGTTTTGTTGGCGAAGACGTTACACTTGACAACCTGCAAGAACAGGAAAACAGAGAGTTGGTTACAAACGGTGGCGTTACAACTGCAAGTGCCAGTGCCGAACTTATGATGCGCTCTTTTGTTGCACTGCTTGTGGCAATGGTGTTAATTTTGGTTTATGTTGCGTTCAGGTTTGAACTTACAAGCGGGCTTGCCGCAATTTTGGCATTGTTCCACGATGTGCTTGTAACGGCATCGGTTATGCTGATTTGCCGAATTCAGATAAACGCCGCATTTATTGCCGCACTTATCACAATTTTGGGATATTCCATCAACAACACCATTATCATTTTTGACCGCATGAGAGATGAACTTAAACTTGCAAGAAACAGCGATGCAAAAATCAACAACAACGAACTTGCAAATAGGGCGGTAAAAAGCACAATGATGCGTTCCATTTTAACAATGGTCACAACTTTTGTTATGATTTTCTTCATCACGGTGATTGGTGTGGCTGACATCCGCGAATTTGCCTTTCCTATAATGGTTGGCATTTTGGCAGGGTTCTATTCTTCCGTATTCTTAACCCCAGGGCTTTGGGCGATTGCATATAGGCCTCGTAAAAGAAAAAAACAGAACATTGATAAAACCAAAAAAATTAACGAGGGCGTGGTTGTGGAAGAAAAACAGGTTGCAGAGCCAGAAAAAGAAATTATATAAAAAACAGGGCAATATGCTCTGTTTTTTTTATTTTCCTTCGCCTAATATCAATTTCCCTTCAAAATTGGCAATTTTGTTTTTATATTCGCTATAAACCTGTTTGACGGCAGCCACTTTGTTTTCAAACTTTTCTTCTTCGCACAAGTCGGCGGATTCATGTTCTTGCATTATCTCATCACGCCTCTGCAGCATTTCATCAATATAGGGATATTTGTTTACATACACGGCACGCAGGCTCTTGATAGCGTTAAAGCCTTTGTAGTTCAATCCGTTTGCCCTTATATAATCTTTTGGCGAAATGCCTATGTGAGCAGCGTTTTGTGCAATTTTTGCTTTCAAAGAACCGCTTAAATCAGTTGCTGAAATAGGACGGCTTCCATATTTTTCTTTAAGTTTGGCAAACTCTTTGGATAAATCATAAGATTTTGCAGGCGTGTTTGTCAGTTTGTTTTCAAGATAATCCAATCCTAAAAGTTCCAAGCATTCCAGCATGGAAAAATATGGGTCTCGCTCTTGGCTAACTTTTCGGCGAATGTTCCTTAACATATTATACACAGCAGGCTCTTTTTTGGAAAAACCAACCAGAGTTCCATTTTTTTCGGCATAAGACAAAATGCGAGACTTAGCAAATTCAAGATAATCGGTCTCAATCGAGCACTTTGCCATTTTTTTGTCGCATAGCAACATAACAACAAGCGGCATAGGAATGTTCAGCGTGTCGGCACACGACTGCAGATAAATGTGCATCTTTTCGCATTCATTAACTTTTCTGTCCAAATGCAAATAGCCATTTTCGTCACAAAATTCTGGCAACTTTTTCAGACCTAAAAACCTGTAATAAGTATCTGAATAATTTTTGTAGCCTAAACTTTTCATGGCTTGTTCGTGTGAGATTTTGCGTTGTTTTGCATAAGAATGCAGGCGCTCAAAAAACGGCAGACTTTTGCGCTCTACATGAAAACTTCCGCCTTGCGCCAAGTAGGTGGCAATGTCTTGTTTTAGAGCATCTTCCAAATTGGCGGCTATCTTTGCAGGGCGTGGATAGCCAAGATATGAAAATTTTTCTGCCAAAGTTAGTGCTTTGCCATTTTCTAAAATTTTTGTGTTTTGAACAAGCCTGTAAATGTTATCCTTCTTGCTTAGGTCAGAGGGATTGCCGCCGTTGTCCACATATGCTTTAAGCAAACTTTTAATTTCTTTAATTCTGTCCACTTTCGTTGCCATTTTTAACTCCATTAGCCTAATTATATCACATAAAATGTCAAAAAACAATACTTTTTTAAAAAACTGATTTTTTTGTAAATAATGCTTGCAAAAAATAATACAATGTGTTAAAATAACTTCGCTTGATAAAAATTTTACAGATTTGATTATTTTAAAAAACAAAAATATGCCGGAGTGGCGGAATGGCAGACGCACGGGACTCAAAATCGTGTGAGCCAAAACAATTCAATCTTTATATGCTGGAGTGGCGGAATGGCAGACGCACGGGACTCAAAATCCCGCGAGGGCAACTTCATGAGGGTTCGACCCCCTCCTCCAGCACCAGAGAAAAAACTGCGTTTTTGCTCGTTTTTGAACAAGTTCAAAAAGCATCGCTTTAGGACTTGTTTTTTCTCTATATTTGCCCCGAGTGTAAACCGCAGCGATGCTTGGCGGTTTAGGGCAATCGTAAATTGGTTGCTTTGCTGATAATTATTATATTTTTGTCATATATTTTTGCGAAAAATTTTAAGAGTTAATTTGGTTTTGCCGTGGTGCATCAGAGAAAAGCTGCATCCTTGGCTTGTTTTTTAAACGAGTTTAGATATTGATTTTTCCGTCAAAATTGTGACATCTTCATTCAACAAATCTTGATTTAAACCGAAAATTGTTTTTCCAAAATCTTTTTGTTTGTCGAACATCATAAACCTTTGCTTGCCATAAATTTTTGCTTTTTGCATGGCATGACGAGAGCCGCTGTCGCCCTCGCCATAGCGATAACTTGCAATTAAAACAACCACTTTCGAAAACATGGCTTGCAAGCGGTCGCGTTCAACAAATCGCGAAATTCCTTCGCCGCGACTTTTCGGCTCGACCACATACTCACTCACAACAAGGCCGCCGTTTTCGACGATTTTTTGCGATAACCCAAAGTTTTTTGGCGGATAAATTTTGTTCAGTGTTGAAGGTAAAAACGCAATAGTTTTACAAGAGTTTTTCACACTTTCAGTGTGTGCCACAGTATCGCAGCCATCCGCCAAGCCGCTAACAACACTAAATCCATTTTCAATAATCTTTGAAACAATCTTTTTCTCACGCAAAACAATATTTTTGTCTGGCTCTTTTACGCCAATCACAGCAATATTGTTTTCAATTTCATTCAAAAGTGACAAGTTTCCACGATAGACAAACAAAAATGGTCTGTCTTTTTCTGGCACCGACTTTGGAATTTTTGGAAAATTTTTGTCAAAGCAGCACACAATGTCAAAATCGGCGTTTTTAAGTTTTTGTTCATATTTTTCTGTGTCAATATCCAACGCATTTATCTTTTCTTCAGTCGAAAAATTCTTCCAAAACACATTTCTGGTAGTGATAAGCCCTTCGCACACGGCACTATAAATTCTTAATGCAATTTGTGAATACATCTCAATCCTTAGTTTTAGCAACTGTGTATAGTATAACATCTTTTGCGGGAAAATCAAACAGAGTTTGGATGTGGGCCACGGAATACTTATATTTTTATAAAACTTTGTTTGTTAATTTATTTTAAGTTATGCTAAAATGTAAGCAGAGGTGGCTATGAAACAGGTTTTTAAGGCCTTTAAAGTTATTTGGAAGGTTCTGAAAGGAAAAGAAAGGTTCTTGTTTATTGGCGTTTTTGTGTTATGTTTGTCAAGGGCGTTTAGTTATTTGGGCTTTGCGCAAGTTTTGGCTTGCTTAACAGCAAAAGCCCTTGGGGACAAAACGGTTTTCTTTGGGGTAACTCTGCCAAGTTCATTAAATTTTATCAGCGTGGCGGCAATTAATTTTGCGGCTATGGCATTCTTTTTAATTTTTAGCATATTTTCAAGGAATATGATGCAGCGTTTCAGCGAAGGCTTGGCAAAAACAAGATATAGAGAGTATGCTCTCCGTGAAATTTTGGCGTTAAGAAAAAACATGGATTTAAAGCATACAACAGGGGAGATTATCTTTATTGTTGAAAGTTCGTCAGATGCCGTTGCGGATTACATAAAAAATTTGAATATTAACATAATCCCATACATTTTTTCATCAATAATTGCATCTGTGTATTTGTTTTCAATCAATAGCATTGTGGGCATATGCGCACTGGCAATGGCAGCACTCATTTTTACTGTTGCAATGTGGCGAACAAAAATGGACAGAAGGTTGTTTAAAAAAATGGACGTGGTGAACTCGAAGGTGAACAACAATATTTCAAATTGCGTCAACAATTTGCCATTTATTTCATTTATAAATTCCACCAATCACGAAATTGAATTGTTAAAACAAAAGCACAAAAATTATAACAAAATTGTTGCTAAAAGGATGAATATTCACATTTTTTATTGGTCTTTGCTTTACATTTTGGAATACACATTCATGTTTTTGGCAACTTATTTGCTGGTCAAAAATTCGGCAGTTGCCATTGAAATAGATGTTATTGTGCTGCTGCTGTCTTATCTTGACAGATTGTTCTCTCCTATCAATGATATGGGTTACAACTTAACCGTGCTGGTGAATTATTCAACTCGTGTTTGTCGCTTGTCCGAACTTTCGCCAAGCGCAGAGGACATCCTTAATCAGCAGGACCGCCTAAAACATGAGCGTAGTCAAATTAACTATTTGCGTGGGCACAAGATTGAGAAAATTGAAATGAAAGACATTGAAATTGAGATTGGGCAATTTCACCGCACTGGGCTTAACGCAACATTTGAGGCAGGGAAAATTACTTGCATTTGCGGACCAAGCGGAAGCGGAAAAACAACATTTTTGGGCTGCCTTTTGGGCTTGAAAGAATACAAAAGCGGCGAAATTATTATAAATGGCAATCTTAAAGTGAGTTCTTTGTTCTATCTTTCAAATAAAATTAACTTAACCTTACAAAATTGCACCATTTTTGACCGAAAAGTCATGGAGAACATAGCGTATCCAAATTCGGAACCAAATTCTTTTGCCAGAAAAAATATTAAAAGGTTTGAACTTGAAAAGGTGGTTGAGCGAACCAGTGATGACAGTGCCAATTTGCTCGACCAACTTTCAGGCGGCGAGAAAAAGAGGATATCTTTTGTAAGGGCGGTTTCGCGCCGAGGGGACATTTACATATTTGACGAACCAACCAATGACCTTGACACACACAACGTTCAAATGGTTTTGAAAATGATGAAAAGAGTGGCAAAGAACGATATTGTTATTGTTGTGACGCACGACAAGCGTGTGATAGAAATTGCCGATGATGTGGTTGATTTGTAAACAAATTAAAAAAACACCAATAATTTGGTGTTTTTTTATTAAATTTATTTTAATTTTTTGTTTTTGCCAATTTTTTTAAAAATTCGTGGCAAATAAAAAAAACGATATAAAAAAATGTTTGCACTGTGCCTTAAGGGTGTGATATAATCAAACTGAAAGATTGTTTTTATAGGTATAGTTATGATTTTTAAGAAATTTTTTAACAAAGACGCTGCGCTTGTGGATGAATATGCGCAGGAGTTTGGCGTTTTGCCGTCAACCATGTATTTAATTCTCTCTCGGGGGCTTTCCAGCAAAGAAGAAATTGAAAAATATCTTTCTGTTGGGCCCTTGCTTGACCCATTTTTGATTAAAGGAATGAAGCAACTATGCGAGAGAATTAAACTGGCAAAGGAACTTGGCGACAAAGTGCTTATTTTTGGCGACTACGATGTTGACGGCATCTCGGCAACCGCAATTATGCTTAAAACATTAAAAAAATTGGGCATAGATGCCGATTTTTATCTTCCAAACCGCTATGTTGACGGCTATGGCCTCACCTGCGAGTGCTTGGACAAAGTGGCAAAGCAGTTTTCGCCTGACCTTATTATCACGGTGGACTGCGGAATTTCTTGCGCGAAAGAGGTGGATTATGCCAAAGAAAAGGGGATTGAAATTATCGTCACCGACCACCATGAAATTCCTGAAATTCTGCCAAACACTCTGGTGCTAAACGCAAAAATTCCTGGGCAAGATTATCCATTCCGCGAACTTTGCGGCACAGGAATGGCATACAAAATAAGCGAGGCACTCCTTGGGCAGAAAAAAGCCGAGGAGTTTTTGCCTATTGCCGCCATTGCCACCATTGCGGACATTGTTTCGCTGACTGGAGAGAACCGCAACATTGTTAAGCGTGGCTTTAAGTGCTTTGACAAGTTGCCATATGGCTTAAAAGCGCTGTTCAAAGAGAATAATGTTTCGCTTTCTAACCCAAATTCTACAGATATTGCCTTTAAAATTGCCCCTAAAATAAATTCTTCTGGCAGGATGGGCGATGCAAAGGACAGCCTTGCACTTTATATGAGCGAGGATGCTGTTGAAGTGAGGAAATATCTTGAAAAGATAAAAAAACACAACCTTAGACGTCAAGAACTTTCCGCCAAAGTGATGGAAGATTGCGAAAAGGCAATCAAAAAAATGGACCTTGGGCAAACGCGAGTGATTTGCCTGGCATCCAAAAAGTGGGACCAAGGCATTTTGGG
>CANQCE010000043.1 GCA_947589655.1 uncultured Clostridia bacterium
AGAATTTAACATTTTGCTGTTTTGTTGCAAATAGTCTTTTTTCTCCACAGCGGACTTTGAACAATCCCCCTCAATCACCTGCACCATAGGAATGTTAAAAGCCTTGGCAAAGTCGTAATCACGCTGGTCATGACAAGGCACTGCCATAACCGCGCCAGAAGCATAACTGTTCAGCACAAAATCCGCCAGATAGATTGGCACTTTTTGATTGTTTACAGGGTTTATTGCATACAAACCATCAAGCCTGCAACCAGTTTTTTCTTTCTGGTCAGCAATTCTGTCAAGTTCACTGCGGAGTGCAGTTTTTTCACGATAACTTTGCACCTCGTCAAAATTTTTGATATAACCTTTAAGTTCGTCAACCAATTTATGCTCAGGTGCAAGCACAACAAAAGTTATGCCGTAAATTGTTTCAATGCAAGTTGTAAAAATCTCCATCTTGCCAACTGGCTTGCCTGTTTTATCCTGCAATTGAAACTCCACCTGCATTCCTTCGCTTTTGCCAATCCAATTGCGCTGCGCATCCTTCAAATTCTCCGCCATTTGAATACGGTCAATGTTCCCAAGCAACTTTTCGGAATATTCCTTCATCTTCAGGTTCCAAACAAGCCTTTCTTTTTGCAACACCTCGCCGCCACAACGGTCGCACCTTCCACCCTGACTGTCTTCGTTTGAAAGCACCGTTTGGCAATTAGGGCAAAAATTTACATATCTTTTTTCTTTATACGCCTTGCCATGTTTTAAAAGTTGCAAAAAAATCCACTGTGTCCATTTGTAATACTCTGGGTCGCTTGTGCAGATGGTTCTGTCATAATCGAACGAGAGCCCCAAATCTTGGAACTGTTTTATAAACCTTTCCATGTTCACTTTCACAAATTCATGAGGGTCAGTTCCCTTTTTAATTGCGGCGGTCTCTGCAGGCAAGCCAAAAGCATCGCCACCAATAGGAAATAGCACATTATATCCTTTAAAGCGTTTGTATCTTGCCAAAGCATCTGCTGGAATTGTGCCTTTAAGATGCCCAAGGTGCAAACTTGCACCGCTAATGTTTGGAAATTCATATAAAATATAAAATTTTGGTTTTGTTGGATGAAAATCTACCGCTTTAAAAGTTTTCTCTGCAACCCATTTTTTCTGCCATTTTTCTTCAATTGCTTTAAAATTGTAATTCATATATTCTCCATTAATTTTGCTTGTTTTTTATCCACACAGAAGATAGTGCAATCACAAAAAGTGCAGGCACTCTAAAAATATATTCCCAGTCTTGCCTAAATAAAAATTCTATAAACTGCCCTGTAGTTCCAAAAATGTCAATTCCGCCGCTTGCCAGCCAAGCGAACAGCGTTGAAACAAACAGAACAATTACCCCCAGCAAAGTGAGCCATTCTCTTTTAAAATTAAGCGCCAAAATTGCAATGGTTACAACTTGATTAATCATCAAAAATATGGTTAATATGTCTTTGGTTGTAAGGGCAGCATAATTAGGCAGCACAAAATATGCAAGCATACAAAGCCCAACCCTGACAGCCAAAGAAATTATCCTCATGCCCACGCCTTTAATTATCCAAAGCGTGTAAACCACAAAACATGCCTCCATAGCAAGCAACAAACTTGTGTCAAGCAACCCATTAAGTATTGTTGGGTCAAAAATTGCAAATGCCATTGCAAGGGTGTTTGCCGCGAGAGCCGTGGTCAGCAAAATTGTTTTTGCAGTTAGACGCAAAAACAAAAGCGAGAACAAAAAGCATATGCCAACTGAAATTATGGTGAGTATGTGGTATTTAATATCGCCCTTTAAAAGAACAAATACCAAAGCACCAAACGCTAAAACCGCACAAATAATTGTGCTGATAATTTTTAAGATGTTTAATTTTTTATTTTCCATATATTTAATATAACACATATAGTAAAATTTTGCAAAGAAATTTTAAATTAAAACAAAAATATAAAACTTGTGTGCCGTTTGCTAGACAAAAAAACTAAAAATGTTTATAATAAACATGAAAACCTTTTTAGCAGGAGAAAACATGAAAAAATATAAAGTGATTGTGGATACTGACCCTGGCGTTGACGATACAACCGCCCTTGTTTATATTTTAAACGACCCACAGTTTGATATAAAACTTTTCAGCACGGTTTACGGAAACTTAAATGTAAACAAATGCACAAGGAATTTGTGCCATATTTTGGACATTTTTGATAAAGACATCCCTGTTGTAAAAGGGTATGCAAACCGTATAAGCGGCTCAACTGAAGACGCAACCTTTCTTCACACAAAAGAAGGTTTGGGCGGATACACCCCTCCTAAAAACACAATACATCAGCCAATTGACATGGATTGTGCCGATGCAATGTATGAGGTGTTAAAGCGTTATCCAAAAGAGGTTACAATTTTAATTTTAGGCCCTCACACAAATCTTGCCAATTTACTTTTAAAGCACCCTGATGCAAAAGACCTTATGAAAGGCGTTTTAATGATGGGTGGCGCCCCAAAAGGAATAAAGGCAAACCCAAATCACCGCTCATTTAACATCCGCACGGATGCCCCTGCTTTTAAAGTGGTTGTGGATAGCAAAGTTCCAATTGTAATGGTTCCATCAAGCATGGGGCGTGACGATGGGCACTTAACCGAGCAACACGTTGAAACCATGAAAAACATGAACGATGTTGGTGCGTTTTTGGCTAAAACATATGAAACATATTGGGAACCAAACTATGAAGATAAGCGTATTGCCACAAACGATGTCGCCGCAGTTTACTATCTCACACATCCCACCCTATACACCACGCGTCATGCAGATATAAAAGTGGATATTAAAACTGGAAAAACTGTTGGGAATTTTCATAGAAGCGGCCACTTTAAAGTGGTTACAAAACTTAATCGCAAAAAATTCCTTGAATTGCTATTCAGCAAATTACAAAAATTCAAAAAGATTGAAATTCCTCAGTTGCACGAGCGTGCAAATCAAGTTGTTGAAAAGCCTAGGTCATTTAGGCAACTTGGTTTAAAAGGAAAACAGCCTGGGAAAGTAAAAAGTGCCGCCGATAACAAAGAAAATTCCGTAAAGACGGCAAAAACAACAAAAAATTTAACAAAAACAACAAAAAAAAGCGTAAAAACACCTAAAAAAACCAGAAAAAATGCATAAAGGCTTTCCTCCAATATATGATAAAAATTCAAAGATTTTAATTTTGGGCAGTTTTCCAAGCGTAAAAAGCCGCCTTGATGGTTTTTATTATGCCCACCCACAAAACCGATTTTGGAAGATGCTTTCTCAAGTTTTTAGCGACCAAATTTTTGATGAAATTGAAGAAAAAAAGAAGTTTTTAATAAAACACAACATCGCCTTGTATGATGTTGTTGCAGAAAGCAACCTGCAAGGCTCAGCGGATGAAACTTTGCGCAAATCTTACTTTTTGGCATCTGAAATAGATTTTCTACTGCCCCCAAACACAAAAGTGAAGAAAATTTTGTGCAATGGCAAAACTGCCTTTCAAATTTTAACAAGGCATGAAAATGTGAAAGAAGAAAATGGCAATTATTTTTATTTTGCCAAAGAAAAAATTCCAATTATATGTTTATCTTCAACAAGTTCTGCCAACCCACGATATTCCTTCCAGCAATGGGAAGACGAAATAAAAACCACTTTAATTTAAGTGGTTTTTTTGCTATTTTTTAAAACTTCCTTTAATTCTTTTTACGCCTTTTCTTAATGTTTTGCCATTTTTTAAGTAGTCCTCATAAAAGGCTGCGGCAACCTCAGGTGGCATAAGCGGCAAAGTTGGAATTTTTTCAATTTCAATTAATGTTGGCCTGTAAACACCTCGGTTCCTATCTGCTTGAAACTCCTCACCAACTCCAGAGCCAAATTCCCCTGCCAGCCATTCACAGATGAAAAAATGCTCAATTGACCTTTCGCTTTCATATATATAAACCTTTTTTAAAGGCTTTACAACCAACCCGAACTCCTCAAGTGCTTCTCTTTGAACACACTGTTTTTCCGTTTCGTTTTCTTCACGTCCTCCACCCGGAAATGTGTAAAAAGTCCTTCCGTCTCTCTCGCGATACATAGATGCAATTTTGTCTTCAAAATAAATTATTGCCCTTGCACTAACTCTTTTTCCTTCGTTCATTGCTTTCCTCCTTAAATTTCTTCTTTCTTGTTGTGTTTTCTAACGGCGCTTAAAATAATTTTTGCAAGCACAAAAACAAACACAATTGCCAGGAAAATAAAGCCATATATCAAGAACACCGAGCTCCCTGAAAAGACAGATTTTTTCACTTGCTTAAACGATACCACAATAACACAATCTGAGGCAATATTTTCAAGCACAAATTGCCCATTTTCAACAGGCACAACCTGTCCGTTTATTGTAACAAAGTCAAGTTCATAGCCCTCACTTACAGAAATGCGATAAACTCTGCTCTCGCCAAAAGCAATATCACTGTCGTCCGCACCACCTGTTGTTGTAAGGTTCCCACCTTTTCCAAGCGACACCCTAACTTTGTAATGCCTCTGTTCAAACAGTGCAACAACATTAGAATCAATTGTTATGTTTTCTATTGTGTAAACCCCATTTTCATCTGCGGTCATTCTTTTGCCATTGAAAAGCACCCTTTTAAGTTGATATCCGTCCTGCTCGCTAACCGTAAATTTTAAAGAGGAATTTCTGTCAATATCCACGGTGTTCTCACTAGATAAAGTGGCATCCACAAGTTGAATATTGCCATGCTCTTGCGTTTCAAATGTAATTGTAAGCATAGGCTTTGCAATGCAAGTTATGTTAAAGTTGACATCAATCGTTCCATTAAACGTGTAAACAAATTCGCTATTGTTCCTTAAGGTTTGTTCCTGCCCATTAACGCTTATTTTAGAGAACGCATAACCATTTTCTGGCGTTATTAATATGGTGTGTTCGCCAATTAAATTTCTTTGGGCTTTAACAATTACATTGTCCACCAGAACATCTTGCAACAACATTTCGTCTATATACAAACTAAAGTTGTTCCCATCTGCCCCTACAACATAAGCATTTTCTTCTTCGCCCACAACTTTCACTTGCACATTAAATGTAACAACCTCGCCAAAACTGTCCGAAAGTTCAACACTAAGCAAATATTCTCCCTTTTCAAGCCCAGAAAGTTTCAAGTCCAGCCTGCCGCTATATTCCTCTGCTTGAAGATTGCCTGAAACGCTGCTTGAAGATGGTTGCACGCCAGAAACGGCAGAAAGTGATGTGGAATAACGCACCCCAACACCAATGAAGAACACCGAAACTGTTGACGCTTTTGCGTTATCTTCATTTTCCTTTAAAATAATTTCTTCTGGTGCATCACTTGCAAGAGTTAAAGTTAAATCAACAAAGTCCACATCTTTGTTATTTGCAAAACTTTCCGCTGGAGATGCCTCCTCTGTTCCGGCAAAGCCATACACGGTGTCAAGTTGGTCAACGCTTTGGTCGCCTTCAAATGTTTGCAAATCTTTTCCAAGTTTAAGTTCTTTAATCGCCGAGCCAGAAAAAGCGTGTTTGTCAATTTTTATTGCTTGCATAAGGTTAAGAGCGTTTAACTTTGTGCAATAAGCAAAAGCGTATGCCCCTACTTTTGTTATATTTTCTATATCAACATTTTCCAAATTTGAACATTTGTTAAAGGCATAATCGCCAATTTCAACGCTGGCAGACGAACAAGAAATCTTTTTCAGATTTGTATTCCCATTAAACGCAGAGGTTGAAATAACCTGAATTGAAGATGGCAAAACGTAATTTTCTGCCAAACTGTTTGAAAATGCATTTGCATAAATGCCAGTAACGCTTCTACCATTGCTCGTTTTTGCTGGAAGTGCCAGCGTTGACAGCTCTGTGCCTTTATATGCAGAAATATACGCCCCTGTGCCGATGTTCCTGAATGTATAATTGCTGATGAGGTCATAATTGTTTAAATAATAAGTAAAACTGCTCACCGCACTGCGCTGCAACCTGTTTGTGTTTTTGTCTAAAACATAGGCAATCGCTGTAACCTTGGTTGAAGCAGAAATTGTTATGCCTTTGCCGTCATCGTAAAGTTTTCTATCGTATCTGGTCACTTTTTCGGCGGTTTCGGTTGTTGTGTAGTAAATTTTTGTGTCGCCACTAAACAACGCTTTGTCCAACGACAACTTTAAAGTAAAGGCTTGGGATTGAAACTTTTGCGTGTTATCAAAAACAACATTGCCGCCAGTTTGAACGCCAATTTTGCCAATGTTTATAACCCCCCAGCCATAAAGTTCGTCAAAGCCTGTGTCGCCATAGTCAACTGCATTTCTTTTCAACAAATCATAAACTTCTTCTTGGCTATAATCTGCATAACTTGGGTTTGAAAGAATAAGTGCCACTACCGCCGTTACATGAGGTGCTGCCATGGAAGTTCCAGACATATATGCATAAGAGGTGGATGAATTTATTCCTGCACTTATAATGTTTGTCCCTGGGGCAGCAAAATCTATGTCTTCGCCATAATTGCTATAAGACGCATCAAAAACAACATCGTTCCCCCTTTCTGCAAGTGCAGAAACAGTGATGGCCTGCTCTACGTTTGCTGGGCATGCATATGTGGTGTCTCTGCTTTCATTCCCAGCCGAAACAACAGGAATAATTCCGCTTTCATAGGCTTCAACCACCGCATTTGATAAAGATGTATTCTCAGAATATCCGCTGCCGTTGTCATCCACACCAATGCTCATGTTAAATGCAACAATATTAACAGGGTTAACCTTCTTTTCCTTTAAACTTATCATGTTTTTTATGGCAGCAATAATCATGCCCACTTCGCCCCTGCCATTTTTGTTCAAAACTTTTAGAGGCAAAATTTTAACATTGCTCATTGTGGCCTCAGCAATGGTTCCGCTAACATGCGTGCCATGACCAAAGCGGTCTTCATAACTATACAAACTTGAAGTTTCGCTTGTAAAGTTTGCTGCGTATTCTGATAAAATTCTGTCTTTAAATAATTCATGAGAGGCATTAATTCCACTGTCTAGCACTGCAACAACAATTTGGTTAAGTTCACTTTCTTCGTGCAACATAAGCATGCTGTCAATATATTCATCGTAGCCTATATAATCACTGCCCCAAGTGTTATATAGTCCTGTTGTTGTGTTTTGCGCCTCCGCAATTTCAACATCATCACAATAAACATATTCGTCATAAGAAACATCAAAGCCACTGTTTGTCAGTGCTGCATAGGCATAATCTGCGCTATCCGTGCTGTCATATTGAAAAATGTGCCAGTTGTCGCACTCTGCCTTGATAACAGCGCCATAATCGTTCACATGGCCTTGTTCGTTCACTATCAAACGGTTAAGCGGAGTTTCCTCCACATCGGCAACATTGTCAGTTAACGAAACCGCCTGCGCAGCAACTTCGCCGCCGCCAGAATATTCAATCATTTTGGAAATGGCAGCATTAAAAGCAGTTAAATCGCTTTCAGAATACGTGTTTTCTGCTTTTGTGGAGTGTGGAAAGCACACAAAAATTGTTGAACAGAAAATTAATAGCAAGCACGCTGTAAACACCCTCCAAATTTTCTTTTGTTCAACAATCATCCTCATGCTTTTATTATAACACATATTAAATAAAAAAATCAAGAATAACACAAAACTTTTCAGTTTAAACATCTTTGTTTTAGCGTAATAAATTTCGTAAAATTTTTTTGCTAAAAATGGTTGACTTTAAAATAAAAAAGCATTATAATAAGCATGCTTTTGTTTGTAAATGCGGATGTGGCGGAATGGCAGACGCGCTTGTTTAAGGGGCAAGTGGGAAACCGTGGGAGTTCGACCCTCCCCATCCGCACCAGAAAAAATCCAACCGTTAAGGTTGGTTTTTTGTTTTTTAAAGTTGAATTTCACAAATTATATTTTTGTCAATCAACTTGGCAAATTTTTCGCCCAAGGTTTTATCTCCAACAATCTCGCCATAGTGCGTTGGAATAACTTTTTTAGGCTTAATGATATTTGTCACTTTGGCGGCTTCTTGATAGGTCATTGTGTATGTT
>CANQCE010000044.1 GCA_947589655.1 uncultured Clostridia bacterium
ATTTTTTTAACTCCCCAACCACCTCAATAGGCTGCACCTTTTCCTTGTCGATAAGTTCTCTTAAATTTTGTCTGCTTAATTCATCATCTTTCTTACTCATTTTCTTTTCCTTTAATTTTTAAACTTTTTTTATTTTATTTTTAATGTTTTTTTTAAAATTTCAATTTTCAGTTTTGCGCTTATTGTTTTTGTGCTTTTCTTCACTTTTAGATTGCGTCTTTTCTTTAACTCGCACCTTTCCGCGCGCAACTTTGTAATCTTTTATTTCTTTAACCTTTTCGCCGATATTGAACATGTATTGCAATTCTTCCAAGCATAATTTTACATCCGCAATTTCTTCGGCGATATGATTGATAAGTTCTTCTCTTGCTTCTGGGGTGCAGTTATTATGTTTTCTTATATACTTGCAAAGTGCCTGCGAAAGTTCGCCCATTTCTTCAAAAGTTAAGGTGTATTGCAAATCTTCGCCAAAACTATCTAAAAAGTTTTGATAAACGCTTTCATCTTCTTCTAAATATTTGTTCTTCATTTGCACTCCTTTAAAAAGGTTTGTATAGCAATAAAATTTTGTTAATTTTATTTGTTTTGTTTTGCAATATAGTCATCAACAACTTTGCGACCTCGTTGAATTTTGTAATCCATAACATCTTCAACTGCCTTTTCGCCAAAAATCTTTTTAACTTGGCTTGCGCAAATCAGCACATCGGCGGTCTCTTCCACGATGTTTTTTCTTATCTGTTCAAGTTTGTCGTCATTTTCTTTTGATTTTGGATTTTTCTGATATCTCATCAACTTGCAAAGTTCTTTTGTCAATTCGCTCATTTCTTCAATGCACATCCGCATTTGGCTTTCATCTCCCCAAGCGGACAAAAACTTTGTATAAGTTTCATCATAAAAGTTTTTATTCAACATACTTTTTCTCCAAAAAAATTATACATCTAGGTCTGTTACCAAAGTTGCGTTTTCCTCAATGAATTTACGTCTTAAATCCACATCTTCGCCCATAAGTTCGGTGAACACACGGTCGGCTTCAATGGCGTCTTCCATGGTTATCTTCAAAAGGATGCGGTGTTCTGGGTTCATGGTTGTTTCCCAAAGTTGCTCTGGGTTCATTTCACCAAGACCTTTATATCGCTGCAAAGTTGTGCCTTTTCTTCCATTTTCGTCAAACCACTTGTTCAAATCTTCATCCGTGTAGAAATACAGATCTTCTTTGCCTCGCGACACTTTGTAAAGAGGTGGCTGAGCTGCATACACGTGGCCGTTTTCAATAAGTGGGCGCATAAAGCGGAAAAAGAAAGTTAAAAGCAAAATTCTGATGTGCGAGCCGTCAACATCGGCATCGGACATACAAATAATTTTGTTGTAACGCAGTTTGCTTTCGTCAAAATCCGCACCTGTGCCAGCGCCAAAAGCGGTTATCATGGCGCGAATTTCGGCATTTTCTAAAATTCTGTTCAAACGTGCCTTTTCCACGTTCAAAATTTTACCACGCAGGGGCAGAATGGCCTGAAATCTTCTGTCGCGTCCTTGCTTTGCCGAGCCGCCAGCCGAATCGCCCTCCACAATGTAAATTTCGCACAGGCTGCTGTCGCGTTCGGAACAGTCCGCAAGTTTTCCCGGCAGGGTGGTGCTTTCAAGCACGCTTTTACGGCGTGTGAGTTCTCTTGCATTGCGGGCGGCATCTCTTGCGCGTTGTGCAGTGATTGATTTCATGATAAGTTCACGCGCTTCGTTAGGATGTTCTTCCAAATAGTCGCCAAACGCCTCTTGCATTGCCTTGTAAACGATTGTTCGCATCTCGCTGTTGCCAAGTTTGGTTTTGGTCTGCCCTTCAAATTGAGGCTCGCGCAATTTCACGGAGATGACGGCGGTGATGCCTTCGCGGCAGTCCTCGCCAGAAAGTTTTTCGCTCTCTTTGATAAGTTTGTTCTTCACAGCGTAGTCGTTTATCACCTTTGTTAGGGCGTTTTTAAAGCCGTCAAGGTGCGTTCCGCCTTCTTCGGTGTTGATGTTGTTGGCGTAGGAGTTTATTATCTCGTTGTAACTGTCGTTATATTGGAAACAAACCTCCACTTCGTTTATAACATCGCCTTTTTCGTTATGGTTGAATTTGTTGAAATAAACAGGATAGGAGAGCAGGGTTTGTTTGTTTTGATTTAAGAAATTCACAAACTCCACAATTCCGCCTTTAAATTCAAATTTATCGCTGCGTTCTTGGCCAGCACGCTTGTCCTCCAGTGTGATAACAAGCCCTTTGTTCAAAAAGGCAATTTCGCGGAAACGGTTTTTAAGGTTGTCGTAAGAAAATTCAATTGTTTCAAAAATTTCATCATCTGGCCAGAAGGTGACAGTTGTGCCAGTGCGGTCAGTAGAGCCAAGCACGTGCAAAGGCTCTAACGCGCGGCCGCGTGCAAACTCCATTGTGTGATGTTTTCCGCCTTGATAAACATCCACAACAAGTTTTTTTGAAAGGGCGTTCACGCACGAAACACCAACGCCGTGCAATCCGCCAGAAATTTTGTAGCCTTCGCCGCCAAACTTTCCGCCTGCGTGCAATTTGGTTAAAACAACCTCAACGGCGCTTTTGCCCTCTTTTGGAATGATTCCTGTTGGAATGCCGCGGCCATTGTCGCGAACGGTGCAAGAGCCGTCTTCGTTGATGACAACATCAATCTGGGTGCAGTAGCCGGCCAGAGCCTCGTCAATGGAGTTGTCCACAACCTCTTGAACAAGGTGATGCAAGCCGTGGCTATCGGTTGAACCAATATACATGCCAGGGCGCTTGCGAACAGGTTCAAGCCCTTCCAGAACTTGAATTTCGCTGGCGTCATATTTGTTGCTTTTGGTCAGTTGGTCGCGCTCTGCCGCTTCTACGGCTGAATTTTCGGCATTATCAACGCTTTCTGCGGCGTTTTGGGCGGCAGAGAGATTGGCGCTTTCTGCGCTTACATTTTCACCGTTTTGAGCGGAATTATTTTGAATGTTTGTTGTTTCTTCGTTTTCCATAAAAACACTATTTCCCTTTATATATATAAATATACTATATTATATAATAAGTAAGAGAAAAAACAAAGCGTTTTAACAAAAAAACAAATAAATTTGAAGAAAATTTTGGATAATAGAAAATTATAAGAACAAGATGCGTCATTTTCTTGAGCGCCTAAAAAACATTGTAAACACACCATGTTTTTACATGTCTAAAAAACATAGATATGTTGTTATTTTTGCATACAAAAAAAGGCGATAAAAATCGCCTAAAAAATTATCGTTTTAATCCCTTTTCTCTCTGGAAGCGGCAAGTTGTTTTGCAACACGAATTTCTGTGAACATTTGAGTCCTATCCAGATATGCTTCTGGAACATTTTTTGCAAATGTGTCAAAATTCACTTTAAAAGCGCGCGGACTGTCATTAACGCCAAATCCCAAATCGGATGTGCAAGTCAGCAAAAATTTGGATAGCGGCGTATCCACATCATAAATTTTCCTTAGGCGGTCTATTGCCAATGCCTGTTCGTCCGAAATGTAGAGCAATTTATCTGCGTTCCCAGCAAACTCTTTCAATTTAGAAAAATGCTGGCGCCTTTTTGATATGAAAGCGTTGCAGTCTTCGCTGCTTGCGCGGCTCTGGTCAAATGTTCCATAGCGCACCACATCAGTTGTGTCAACGCCCTGCAAATTTAAAAAGTTATAAAGCCAAATATGCCCGTCTTTGCCGGTGCCATACAGGATTCCTTTTTCGGTTATCAGCCCCTCTGGCAAAATTAAATTTCGCTGAGAAGTAAGGTTTGCATCCAGCAAGTTAAAAACTCTGGTTTTAAAGTAGTTGTCATCAAGAAAACCATTTCTATGTAAAATATACATCACAAACAAAAGTGGGCGCGAAGACAATTCTGGGTCTTGGCTGAAAAGAGTTCTAACTTTGTCAACTTCAAACTTGTTAAAATTATCAAGTTGTGAGAAATCAAAATTTTTATACGCCTCTTTTGCGCGAATAAAATAATAGGATTGAATTTTCCCTGGCTTGATTGCATCGCGTTCCATGCCTTGCCTTAAAATTTCTTCATCCGAGATTGGCAATTCAATTTGTCCTAAGTTGTATTTCATATAAAACCTCTTTTTATTAAAATTATACATAAAAACCACGCATTTTGCAATAGTTTAAGCAAAACTTTTAAGAAATCTCTAAAAGTTAAAACAAATTAGCAAAATTTTTGCCTAAAATTTTATTTTTTTTCATAAATTGTTGACATTTTAGATGCAAATGATATATACTATCAAAGTATCGCGAGGTAGAGCAGCTCGGAAGCTCGCCGGGCTCATAACCCGGAGGTCACAGGTTCAAATCCTGTCCTCGCAACCAGAAAAACAAAAAAAGCACTATCAAGTGCTTTTTTGTTTTTCAACTATAAAGTGATAGAACGAGTAAGTGATAGAGATGAAATTTGTAATCACTTTATCATCATTTACTCACTTAATCGTTTACTCGTTTTTAAAACGCTATGCTGGAAAAGAGCAGGAACATGGCGGCGTAGTAGGCAAGGTGGGAATAGTTGTTAGGGTATTCCACCTCCATGGCAAGATAAACTGCATACGCTAAAAGTGCGCACGAAAACAATATGTTAGTTACATCTGCAGCATAAAGCAAAACTTGAATTATTGCTGTCAGCAGCAGGCCAATGCTGACAAAGAAAAGCATTTTTCCAAAAAATGTTATCAAATTGTCTTTAACGTTTTGTTTTTTTATCAAAAATTCCAAAAAAGTGGCTGCAACGCCCAAAAACAGCCCTGCCAAATATCCAAACACGCTTTCCACGCCAATGTATAGTCCGCAGAAAACTATGCAGGCGGTGGAAGCAAGATAGGCAGCCCCATTAAGCAAAATGCTTATTTTTGAAAGCGTAAAACGTTTGGTTGTTTTTCTTTGTTTTGCAAAATCATAATTTTGAACGGTGCCAATTTCGTCTTGAAATTCTGTTTTATTTTCCGTTTGTGCCTTTTCGGTGCTTGAAAAGGTGTAAAGAGTTACAAAAACTGGCAGCAAGGAAATGACAAGCAAAATTGAATATCCGTCAAAAGCGTTCTTGTAAGATGCACTTGTTAAACCTAAGCATATAAGTGTCATTAAGCCCAGCCCTTTAAGCAGTGCAAAATACTGATTGTTCCTTTTGATGAAACAATTTAGCACAGCGAACACCAAACATGCTGCGGCAACCAGCCCCAGCGCCACTTGCATTAACATAAATATATTGTATACGATTTTTAAAAGAAATCAAAATAAAATTGCGAAACAACAGAAAAATTTATTTGATTTGTAAAAATTGTTGACAAAAACCCATTTTTTTGTTTAAAATAAAAGTGGAAAAACCGAAAAACGATTTTGGTCACAAAATCGACAACACGATAAAAAAAGATTAGATAGAAAAATGAAGGAGTTACGACTATGAAAAGAAAAATTGCGGGGGGGGGAATCGAGGATTCCGAAAATTAAAAAACAGGCTTAAATTCACAGGGCTGGCAGTTCTGTTTCTTTTCACAATCACTTGTAGCATGGTTTCAGTTATTTTGGCTGCTCTCACGGCAAACGTGGGTAGCAGTTTTTCTATTTTTTATGAGCCAAAAGCTGACAGGGCGGATTTGGGTGAAGGCTGGCAGATGCGTGAAATTTTTACTGGAAGCGAAGATTATAGAATACCAGACGAAAAAGTTTTCAGCATAACATTTGATTATTATAATGAAAATGGGGAATATCAAAGCGAAAGCGGAACTTTGGTTGAAAATGGAGGGGATGAAAAACTTGGCAACATTGATATTTTCAAGCGTGACACAGAGAACTCCCTTGTGAACATTTATGTGCTTTCCAGCCTTCCAATTTATGCGGCGTATGACAGTTCATATATGTTTGCCAACCTAACTATGTGCAGCAAATTTAAGTTTGCAAATTTTAACACCAGTGAAGTGGAAAATATGAACCATTTGTTCTATAACACTGCCACAGCAGGTAAATTAACAAATTTGATAGAGCCTAAATATGCATTGGATTTGGTGGATTTTGACATACGAACTTGCAAAGACTTGCAAGATATGTTCACGGGCTACGGAGAGGCCTTTTTAGACGGAGTTAAAATTTTTGTTGGGGAGAATTTCCGCCCAGACAGAGCCAGAGAGACGGACCCAAATCAAAAATTGTTCTCATCCACTATGGCCAATATAAAAGGCGTGAAAGACGGGCAGCCACAAGCATATTCTCTTTCAAACAGCGAAACTTGGAACGACTTTTTAAATGACAATGGGCTGTCCGTTATTGGCTTTTATGCGGCAGATTTTAACGCTTTTATGCAAAGGAATATAGAGATGAGCTTTTTGGGCATGCCTATTCCAATTGCCCTTCCAAATGTAAACTTTTTAATTTTTGACAAGTTCCAAAGCGATGCCGAAACTCCCGGCACATATATTGATAGAACATCTGGCTATGTTGTTGCAAGAAATTATAATGCGATGCTTTCTGGCTGTGAGGGGGAAGATTCTTCGCAATGGGCGGAACTCGGACAGGTGGGCTTCCCTTTCACAACATATGTTGGATATGAAGATTACATTTTGGGCACTCACAAAATTTATCTTGGATGGAATTTTTTGTTCTCACGAGTCGGTGTAAATTATATATATTTCCTGTCTGACACTCAAATTTATGCAATTGATGGTTTAATTTCAAACGGTGCTTATGTGTCTGGTCGCCAAGTTGCCGAACAAGAGTTCGATAAAGCCGGAATGTTTGCAAATTTGCCTAGGATAAATGGCTTTAAATTTAACAACTTTAACACCGAACTTATGGAAGATATGGAATATATGTTCTATCACTCTGCCACTTGGGGACAAGCAGAAGATAAGGGATATGCAGCGATTGGCTATTTGAAACCAGATGGGCGCAATGAGTATGAAGCGTCTTATCTTGAACTCAATCTTGCCGCTTTTGACTTTTCAAATGTGAACATTTATGGCGGGTTTGACTGTATGTTTGATGGTTTGTATGAAGAGCCGTGCGGCGTGGGATATTTGTATGTAAATGATGACACCATTTGCAAAATTTTTAACTCTTATGATTATGGATATGCTATTACGAATAGCGTTCTAGGAGATAATTGGAACTATTTGGAGGCGGCACCGTGTGCCCCTGCTTATATGTATGAGCCAAAACCATGGGAGTGATATAAAATGTTCCCTAAACAAAAAATCAATGTCCTTTCACATTGATTTTTTGTTTCGTTTAATAAATTTGTTAAATAAATTTGTTATTTTGTCGGTTTGTAACCGTCTTTCAAACTTATAGTGCTGTTGAAAATAAGGTTGTCGGCGGTGCTATCTTTATCCACGCAGTAGTAGCCCTTGCGCATAAATTGGAACTTGTCTTCTGGCTGGGCGGTTTTCAAAAAGTTTTCTGCCAAAGCGGTGCTTTCAATCAGTGAGTTTGGCTCTAACATATCTTCAATTTTTGCGCCGTCTGCCAGTGCTTTTGCAGGGAATTTATATTCTGGCTTAATCAAATTTTTAAATTCGCGGATTGTTGCTTTAAAGCAGTTGTCTGCCGCCACAAAATGAATTGTGCCTTTGCATTTTATGCCAGAATTATCTTCGCCACTCTTTGTGCCTGGGATGTATTCGCACTCCAAGTGGTCAATTTCGCCATTTTCTTTTAAAACAGCCTTGTTGCATCTTATTATATATGCACCTTTCAGGCGCACAATTCCGCCTTCCACAAGCCGATTGTATTTTGGTGGCGGATTTAGTGAAAAGTCCTCTTGTTCAATGTAAATTTCTCTGCCAAACAACGCTTTGTGCTTGCCTGCGGTTTCGTCATTTGGATTGTTTTCAATTTCAATTTCTTCGCTGCCCTCATAGTTGGTGATTATAACTTTCAGGGGGTCAAG
>CANQCE010000045.1 GCA_947589655.1 uncultured Clostridia bacterium
AATACATAACGCAAGATGTCTTCTGGCATCAACCATACACACTTGAACGCCATTTCTATGTTTTGGGCTACACATTTATGGGCTATGCCGAAAGCGCAGATGGCGAGATAAAATATCAGCCAGGGCAAGAGTTAGACTCCTTTGGTTATGTTGACGGCTGGGAACTTTGGGCAATCTGGGAACAAAACGAATACAGCATTTTCTATAACGAAAATGGCGCATCTCTTAAAAATGGCACAACTCCACCGTCACAAGGCACAAAGTATGACCAAACTTTTGCAATTGTGAACTGGGAAGATTATTATGTTTACACTGGTCATAAATTTATTGGCTGGTCTGTGGATGCTTCCACTATGAACATTATAGAGGTGGACAGCATAAACGATATCACTGACAAAGGAATTTATCGTCTGAAAGGCACCAACAATTACTTTGGGCGCAATCTTGCAACTGGCGAGGGCGAAGATACCTCTGTTACGCTTTATGCAATGTGGGAAGAAATTACCTTTACCGTTATGCTGTATGAAAGCGAAGAAGATGGCGCACAGAGCCGAAGCGTTCTTAACACTGACAACGATAGCACTTTAACCTTCCATTATAACGATAGAATTGTTCTGCCTGCATTTAACACCATAAAATGGCAATCGCCTGCTGATGGATACACCTTCTATGGTTGGTATTATTATGCAGAAGATGATTTAACCCACGAAAACCCAATCAGAATTTTGTGCGAGGAAGATGAGGCCATCATCTTTGACCCACCAAATGACGGCATTCACCTTACAACCATTGATGGCAGCCAAGTTAAGATTTATGTTTTCTGGAGTAACGGAAATGCCACAGTTAATGTTAAAATTGTAAAAGAAAGGCTAACAGGCGGCTACCGAGAAGAAGATGACAATGTTATAAAACTTGTATGGCAATACAAAGTTGAAGAAATTGTTACAAGCCGAATTGTTTACGACAACTTTATTGTTGGCACGGAATACGAAAACATAACTGGCTTTGAAATTGACTTTACATATAACGAAGAAAAAGAGGTTGTGTTCGGCGGAATTGAAATAACTTTGCACTATAAACGCATTGAATACACAATTGAAATCACGATAGGCAAAGGCGTTGAAAGCGTTGACTTCACAACGGAAAACAAAACACACAATTTGGTGTCCGATGATGACGGCAGGTTGGTTTACACAGTTAAGTTTGAAGATGTTGTAACTTTGGGCGTAACAACAAGGGTTGGCTACAATCCTGCTCACTTTGTTGTGGTTCAGCCAGAAGATTATGAATTTGATGGCACACATTTGCCTGTCACAAGCAACTTTACTATCGAGGCCGTGGCAGAGCCAATGGATAACATTAAGTTCAGCATAAGAATTTACAAACAAACCGTGGACCTTGACTTTGACGGTGATTACATTGAAATATTCGGCTACGGAACAACAGATGAAGAAATTACAAACGAGGTAGTTCTTGCAATTATTGCCGCCGAAATTGAAAAAGGCACCAGCGGCTTAACGGATATGAGGGCGTTCGATTTGCTCTCCATCGGTTACGAGATTGGTGGCGGAATTGTTTTGGGTGACGGAACAAGCGTTGTTAGGGTTGAATATTCAAGGTTGCAGTTTAGAATTGATGTAACAACTCCGCTTATTGAAGCGTTTGCCGAGGGGACTTTCCCTAACGGAGTAATGGCTCATTACGAAAAAGAAGTTACTTTTAACTTTGAAATTGGTCTTGGGTATAAGTTAGACGAGAGCGGATTTAAAGTAACTGACGAAAACGGAGAAGACATTGAATTTACAACAACCACAACCGAGGCGTCAACTCTTGGCATAAAAACAACCACTTTAACCTTTAAAATGCCAGCGTGCGTTGTCAGTGTGCTTGCAACACCTGTTGCAATTGAAGTTTCTTATCATGTTGATTACAGGTTCCAAAAAGCAGATGGAAACACTGACAGAAGCACCTATGTGTCAGCAAGTGAACTTTCGGATGTGGATGCAAGCAAATTGCCAGAAGGGTTAAGGTATGCTCTTACCGGCACAATATTAACTGATGGCACACCAATTGGCGAACAGGCAACAGAAGACAACATTGGGCTGAACGAAGTTAAAAACCTTGTCAAAGGCTTTACTGCCGTTGGCAGCAGTGCATATATGGGCAACATTAAGGTTGCAGGTGATGGCACAACGCGCGTTGTCATTTACTTTGACAGAAACCTTGTGAATTTGTCCTTGAAAGTAACAGACTTAAACGGCGGATTTGATGCAGACAGCCTAACGCTGACCGTTGAGGGTTCAAGCGCAAAAGCCGAGGGGCTTTTGTGGAACTTGGCGTATGGGCAGCACGTTAAACTTGCATTTGAAATTTTGCAAGGCTTTACATTTGATGGCTTCTTGGTAGGCGGAGAATCTGTTGGGGACGGCTTTACAGTTAATGGCACAACAATTGAATTCACTTTGTCCGACACAGATTTGGAGATTGAAATTGTCATCACTCCAAGAAAAGACACAAAATACAATATTGAATACAACCTTAAAGTTTTAGGGGAAGAACAATATGTAACATTGTTAAGAGCATCTGGCGAGGGAGAAACTCATGCATGGCTGTCGGAAGAATTTATCTATGAAACCTATGTTTTGGGCATCGCAGATATCCCAGGTTATGATTCCAACACATTTAAGGGTTTTGAATACAGTCATTTCACTGCCATTTGCAGCAGCGGAGATTTGGACAGTCATGTTGAAATTGCCGGCGATGGCACCACGCTTATCAGGTTGTTCTTTAACAGAAAGATGATTTATGTTTCTGTGGAATATGAATCAAGGCAAATTGAAAGCGTTGTTGGCGGAAACGACAGTTTTGAATATGGACAAACAATAACCATAACTGCCACAGAGAATATTGGTTACAGATTTGTTTCTTGGCTTGTGGATGGCGTTGTAACAGAAAGTGCAAGGGTGGATTTTGACAACGCTGCAAACGTTTACACATACACGCTCACTTTAAGAATTGAAAGTGAAGAAGAAATTCATGTTGTCATCAATTCGGATGTAGGGCAATCGTCTTATAAAGTTGAATATTATGTTGAAATTATAGAAGAAAAGGGCTTTACACATCTTGAAAACAGCGATGCGACTTTTGTTGCAGAAACCGACAGCAGAATTGACCTTCAGGAACTTATAATTGTGCTTGAAGGCTACGATTATTATGGCAGCGAGTTGGATGAGGGAGAATATTTTGTAACAAACGATGGCAGCATGGTTGTAAGGTTGTATTACACTTTAACTTATGTGGAATTTACAGTGGCATACTCCATGGGCATTAAAGATGTTTCGGTTGAAGGTTACAACAGCGATGAGGGGCTGGAATATCTTGGATACGACCCACTTGGGCATGTATATTCTTATCGCGCTAAATATACAAAGCGTTTAAGCCTTAGCGTGTTGCCAGACGATGGCTATACACTGCTTGGCTGGATTTTAAATGAAGGTGAATCGCCAGAAGAAAATTCTTCTGCAGAAACAGGCTTCCACTTTGATGTCCTTCCACGTCCATTCACTTTGCGTGCCGTTGCCGTTACAAGAGAAATTTCCATTTTGTTCAATCCTAACAATGGTGTCAACGAAGTTATTGAAATGAAGGTTGCCTTTGGCGATGTTGTATCGTTAAGGTTGAACACCTTCAAAAATGGAGGCGATTTGTTCTTGGGTTGGGCAACAAGTGCAAATGGTGAACTTGCGTTCTTTGATGGCGACGAAATTATAATCAATTTCCACAACGACCTTGTTCTGTTCGCCGTTTGGAGAGCAAGAGAAGCAAGTTATTGGTGGCTGTGGCTGCTTATAATACTTATAGTTCTGCTTCTGTTGATGGTTTTGACAATTTACTTAATACGTAGGCATCGCAAGAAAAAACTTAAATACATGAGCAAGCAATAAAAATAAGGGCAAAACTTTGCTCTTATTTTTTTACAAGGGTGAAAATTTTGAAAAACATCATATTTCAAAAAAATTATGCTTTTTTTAAAAATTGGTTTGATTAAAATCAAATTTGTTGTAAAATTAAAAAAGAGGTGCATATGAGAAAAGGATTTTTGATATCATTTGAAGGTGGCGAAGGCTGCGGCAAAAGCACACAAATAAAATTGTTTTTGGAATACTTAAATTTAAAAGGGACAGAGTATGTTGCAACCAGAGAACCGGGCGGCACAGAAGTGGGAGAAAAAATAAGGGACATTTTGTTGGACAAAAGTTCAAACTTGTCACCATTAACAGAGTTTTTTCTGTTATGCAGCAGCAGAAGCAAACTTGTTGCCGATGTTGTAAGGCCTGCACTTGAAGAAAACAAAATTGTCATTTTAGACAGGTTCTTTGACAGTTCATTGGCATATCAAGGCTGCGCAGGGAATTTGAATATGAAAAAATTGCAAAACGTCACAGAATTTGCAATAGGCGAGGATATGCATCCCGACTTAACCATTTATTTGGACCTTTCGTATGAAACATGGATGAAAAGAAAGGCAATGGATGAAAAACTAAAAAACCTTGACCGTTTTGAACTTAAAGGCAAACAGTATCACGATAAGGTTAGGGAAGGCTATTTAAAACTTGCGAAACAAAACAAAAAACGCTTTTTTGTTATTGATGCAACAAAAACTGAAAAAGAAATTGCCAAAATTATTCAAAATGAGTTTGAAAGAAGATATAACAAAAAATTGTTGCAAAACAGGAAATAAAAAAACACCAAATGGTGTTTTTTTATTGTGCCGTTGCAAAGTTTTTAATTTTCATCTAAAAAATTCAAAACATCTGCATAAACTTCGTCTTTGTTAGTTTCGTTTAAAAGTTCGTGCCTTGCTTGTGGATATAATTTCATTTTGGCGTTGATGTTATTTTCCAAATAAATTTTAAAGAGTTTTTTCACCTGAACACCTTTTTGCCCAACAGGGTCATTTTCGCCGGCAATTAAAAACAATTTTTTGTTTCCAATTCGGCTTATGCCATGGTTTGCTTTAACCATGTTTGTCAACATGCTGTAATAAAAACTGAATGGAAAACTGCCACCGCAATATTCATCCGCAATATATTTTTCAAACACTTGTGTATCTCTTGTAAGCCAATTTCCGCGTTCAAAATTTTTACCAAAATTTGTTATGCACATTTTTTCAACAATTCCGCCGCGTTTGTCTTTGTTTTTAAAAGGCTTCATAACCCCAACCAGCCTTCTGCCAAGGCGGAACATGGTTTGTCCACCATTTGTTGTGCCGCAAAGCACGGCTTTTTCAATTTCCGGAACTTGTTGAACGAGAAATTGCAACAAAAATGAGCCATATGAGTGCCCAAAAACATATAATGGCAAATTGTATCTGTTTAGAATAAATTTGATAAGCAGTTTCTGGTCCTCCAGCGTTTCAGCAAAAATGTCTTTTTCACCTTTTCCATAGTCATTTTTATTTTTCATTGTCTGTCCGTGTCCACGCAAATCGCTTGCCACAACAATGTAACCATGAGCATTTAAGTATTCCGCAAACGCAGTGTATCTTGTGCAATGTTCTTGCATGCCGTGAATAATCAGCACTGCCGCCTTTGGATTTTTAACATTTTCAAAAAGCAGAGTATGCAAAGCAAGGCCGTTGTAGCCTTCAACCTGAATTGTTTTAAAACTTTCAACATTTTGTGGTGCTTTTTTCACATTTTTAGCACTATTTTCTGTTTTTTTATCATTTTTTATTGTTTTTTTCACATTTTTTGTTGTTTTTTCAGAGTTGAGTGTTTTTTCTTGCGCAGGCGTTTTTGCAGTTTTGTTTGTCACTTTTTTAGCGGTTGCCTTTTTGGCGGTTGTCTGTTTTACAGCGGTTGCTTTTTTATTTGCAGAGGTTGCAGCCACTTTTGTTGCCTTTGGTGTGGTGGATGCCACACGTTTTGCAGGGGATTTTTTAACAGGCGTTTTGGCAGTCGCTGTTGGTTTGGCAGCCTTTGTTGTTTTAGCCGCCGTTGCAGGTTTTGCGGCACTTTTGTTTGTTGCCACGCTTGTGTTTTTTCTTGTGTTTTTCTTTTCTTCCATTTTTCTTCTCCTTTTTAAATTTTTTTAATGGCTTTTTTCCAGCCTTCATAAAGATTTTTTCGTTCAGCCTCTTTCATGTTTGGCAAATAAATTTGTTCGCTGTGTGAAAGTTTTTTAATTTCGCTTTTGTTTATAAGTTTTTTGGATAGCATTGCAACATAAATGGCACCCATAACGGTTGATTCGCTCTCTTTGCTTTTTACAACTTTTTGCCCTAAAATGTCCGCTAAAAATTGCAAAAGGAACTCATTTTTGCTGCCTCCGCCATCCACGCTGATATCTTTAAAATTTAATCCGCCCTTTCTTATCTCGTCTGCAACGGCTTTTGTGTTGTATGCCATGCTTTCAAGCGTTGCACGCACAACATGTGCCTTGGTTGTATCAAATGTTACGCCAACAATTGCACCACGTGCATCATCTCTCCAATAAGGCGCACCAAGCCCAGTAAATGCAGGAATAAAATACACGCCATCATTACTTTTAACCGACATTGCCATTTTTGCGGTGTTGCCAACATCGGAATAAAAGCCCCAAGTTTTTAAAAAGTTGATTGCACTACAAGCAGAATACATGCTGCCTTCAATGGCGTATTCGGTTTTTCCGCCAATTGTGCGTGCCACAGTTGTCAGCAAACCCGAAACATTTTTCATTTTTTCGCCAATGTTTGTCAAAACAAATCCGCCTGTTCCAAAGGTCACTTTGCTTTTTCCAACATCCAAAACACCTTGACCTATCATGCTGGATTGTTGGTCGCCAATCATGGCACAAATTGGGGCATTAAGCAAACTTTTTGCTCTGCCAAAATTTCCATCACTTGGAAGGATTTTTGGCAACATTTCTCTTTTAATTTTAAATTTTTCCAAAAGCCAATCGTCATAATCCAAAGTTTTAATGTTCACCAAAGAAGTTCGGCAGGCATTTGTGGTGTCAGTGACAAAATTTCCTGTTAGGCGAAATGCCAAAAAACTGTCGATTGTGCCAAACATAAGTTCGTTCTTTTTTGCAAGAGTTCGTGCTTTTGGCACATTTTCTAAAATCCACCTCATTTTTGAAGCACTGAAATATGGGTTTGGAAGTAATCCTGTTTTTTCTCTTATTTTTTGCTTGTCGGCACTGGAAAAGCGTTTCATCATATTGCTGGTTCGGCGGCATTGCCACACAATGGCATTGCAAATTGGCTTGCCTGTTTTTTTATCCCAAGCCACAACGGTTTCTCTTTGGTTGGTTATGCCAATGGCACAAAGTTCTTCTGGCAAAACATGGTTTCTTTTCAGCACCGCTTTTGAGGTTGACAAAATTTTTCTAAAAATTTCTTCCGCATCTTGTTCAACCCATGCCTTATGCGGAAAGAATTGTGCAAATGTTTTGCCTTCTTTGTCCACAATTGCTTTTTTATCAACATCATACAACACACTACGCAGGCTTGTTGTTCCTTCATCCAATCCCAAAACAAATTTTCGCATAGGCCACTCCATTAAAAATTTTTCAGCCCATCAACGTTATAAAAACATTGTAACACAAAAATGAAAATATAAAAAACCTTTTGCAAAACTTTTTGTTTTGTTTGACATTTATTTTGCTTTTTACCTAAAATTAACTTGGAGGCAAAATGAAAATTTTTGATTGCTGTTGCATTGGCGGCGGAGTTGTGGGTGCTGCCATATTCAACAAGGTTGTCAGGGTTAATAAAAGTTGTCTGCTTTTGGATAAAGCAAGCGATGTTGCCACAGGCGCAAGCAAAGCAAACAGTGGGCTTGTCCATGCAGGTTATGACCCAGAGCCAAACACATTAAAGGCAAAGTTAAATGTGAAAGGGAACAAATTATATCCCAGCCTTTGCAAACGCCTTAATGTT
>CANQCE010000046.1 GCA_947589655.1 uncultured Clostridia bacterium
GTTTGTTATGGGCGTAAACGAAGAAACTTACACTCCAGATATGGACATTGTTTCAAACGCATCTTGCACAACAAACTGCCTTGCTCCACTTGCAAAAATCATTCACAATGCATTTGGAATTGAAGAGGGCTTGATGAGCACAATTCACTCCACAACGGCAACACAACTTACCGTTGACGGCCCTAGCAAAAAAGATTGGCGTGGCGGAAGGGCGGCAAGCAACAATATAATTCCATCTTCAACAGGCGCAGCCAAAGCGGTGGGGGAAGTTATCCCTGAACTTAAAGGAAAACTTACCGGCATGAGTTATCGCGTGCCAACACTTAACGTTTCTGTTGTTGACCTCACTTGCAGGCTTAAAAAACCTACAACTTATGAAAAAATTGTTGCCGCAGTTAAAAAAGCAAGCAATAACGAAATGGCAGGCATTGTTGGCTTAACAGATGAGGCGGTGGTTTCAACCGATTTTATTGGCGATAGCCGCACTTGCATTTTTGATGTTACAGCCGGCATAATGCTTTCTCCAACATTTGTTAAACTTGTTGCTTGGTATGACAACGAGTGGGGTTATTCAAACAAACTTGTTGACCTGTGCGTTCATGTTATGAATAAAAAATAAATTTCCAAAGAAAAAACAACTTTTAGAGGGTTGATATGAAAAGTGAATTAAACAAAGAACTTGTTGAACAACTTAATGTTGGCAATGAACAATTTGTGGACAATGTTGACGAATTGGTGCAGAATTTGGTTGCTGTTGCCGTTCAAAAGGTGGCAGAAAAATCACCATTTATAGTGCCAGAAAAATGCATATTTTTGTCTGTGAACGAAGTTTACACAGGTGCTTTTACCCAACTTTCCGAATTTGACTATTTCCTTGGGGTTGAAAATGCACAAATTGAAATGAACACAAAAAAGCGTAAAAACATTTGGAAATATTTTTGGCGAGAATTTAAGGCCTCTTGGAGAATTGGAAGAAAAAAATATAAAAAGAAGAAAGATGAGGTTGAACCAATCCCTAAAACTGTTGAAAAATACAACATTGGCGATTTTAGGCACGATGTGGCAAGAAATATGTTGGGATTTTTAAGCCAAACAACCATTGTTTACGAAAATCCGCGTAAAATTTCCATTATGGGCAGTGACGATTTTGGCACAAATGTTAGGATAAACATTTATGTTGGGTTGTTCGATAGCAAAATGCAAACTTTTAAACTTTATGCTGAAAATAGAAACAAATTCACTTTGATTAAATTTGGCGAACGTTTTGAAAATTTGGATAAGAAATTCTCTGCTTGCGGAGACGTTTTCAAGGACATGATAAAATTGTTCAACTCGTTATATTCAAAGCGTTATAACAGAATTCCAAATCAAATTTTGGTGGAAAGTTTGCTTTTAACTTGTCCAAACAATTTATATGTGCAAGGGGACTTGTTCCGAACTTTTGTGAATGTGGCAAATCACATCCGAATGAAGTCTCCTGATGCAATTTTGTCGGTTTGTGACAACACAAAAAGCATCTTTGAAGAAAAACTTATCACTGGCAGCGGCCAGCAAACTGATTTTGTTAGAATTATAAAAATGCTGGATGCGTTTAAGTATTAAAATTATTCAATAAACCTTGTAAATGAGTGTATAAATTTTGCGGTTTTGCTCATCCTAATAACAGGAGGAGTAAATGAAAGATTTATGGCTAATTATGGGTTTTGGTGCTGGGCTTGTTGCAGGGGCACTTTTGTATAAGCATTGCGATGATGCCAAAAAACTTGTAAACAAAGGCGAAAAGGCTGTTAAACAAGAAGTGGACAGCCTTAAACAAGCCGTCAAGAAAGAAAAACCAAAAAGCAGCAAAAAGCCTGCCCAAAAGAAACAATAATTAAAAATAAACCCTACAAAACGTAGGGTTTTATTTTTTTAACTTATTTGAATATCTTGTGGTGTTATGCAATGCATAATACACTATATATTGATTTTTTAATTTCTTTTATGTTATTTTTTTATTTTTCTAAACCGAGCAGATAGTCGGCGGACACCGAAAATATTTGGCAAAGAGTTATCACGGCGTTCACATCTGGCAGGCTTTTGCCAAGTTCCCACAAAGAAATTGTATCTTGGCTGACAAACAGCATTTTTGCCAAGTCGCTTTGCGTCATGTTCTTTTCTAAGCGCAGTTCTTTGATTGTTTTTCCAATATTTGTTTTGTTCATGAAAAAATTATACGAAAAATTGTCGTAAAACGTTTGACATACGAGGAATATTCGTATTATAATGAACTTATAAACAAAAAACTTTAATTTCAGGGGCTTTTAAGGAGGGGAAATGAAAAAGAAAATTTTTTGGATAGCATCATCTTTGGCATTGGTCTTGGTGATTGCGGCAACATCGGTGGCTCTCACTATAGCGGCACTGTCGGCAAGTGTAAATTCAACCTTTCAAATTTCTTACACTGCCAAAAATGTTTATGCAAAAGTTCTGGGAACTTACTTTATTAGCAACCATGAGGGGCCATTTGATTCAGGGACTAATTTTGCAACAGAATCAGGGGAAAAATATATCGTTTTTAACAAAGAAGACTCGGAAAGTGAAAAGGGGTTCAAATCCGTCAACATTGATTTAGGGCAGGATGGAGATGTGTTTCGTGATACAATTGTCATAGTTTTTATGATTTATAATCTTGATGCTGACAATGACCTTTCTCTTTCCATGGACATTCAAGGGGAATATAACAACTTAAAAATTGAATATGAAAAAATGACAGGCAGTACTATAGATTATGCATCTTCTTTTATGGGGATGCATTATGAGACCTGGACAGGGAGTTTTGGCGACCCTATAACCGTGGGTTTTAGTGGGCTAACCGACCCAAGCCAAGCAGCAGCACTCACTGCCAGCTTAATTTTTATTGATGTGCGAATCTCTATTATTGATTCAACCCAAAATGCCAGCCTTGAAAATGGAAAAATTGTTTTCAATCTGGGCGTGGCTTAAATTTATTTAGTGATATCAAAAAAGCAAGGTGTTCCCTTGCTTTTTTCATTACTGGGCGGCTGCGTTGTTGTAATCTGACCGACTGCCTTGAAAGGTTCAAACTCCACCAAAGCTTCCTCATGGCACATTAACCTGTCTTTTTAGTGCTGCTTCCGTCAAGACCTGACACGGTTCAAAGGGGTCAATTGCATAAGACCTTGATTTCACCGCCTAAAACTTCCACACATATTCGACCAAACCACACCGAAACAACTGTTCAACCCTGCTGTAGCGGATTGCAGGTTACAGGGCACCGCTATCTCCCCGTCTAGCCCAGTGCTTATATTATAGAAACTTTACATATGTTTGTCAAGCATTTTCTGTTTAATTCATGAAAAAGAAATATCGACAAAATGCCTTTTTTAATGACATATTTTCTGCTTTTATACCAAAAGGGCTTTCATACAATGCCTTTGAGGAGTGGATATGCTGCAAAAAATTCTGCCAGACAAGTTTTATAAAATTTTGTCGGAAAAAGTAAACATGAAATCGGTGAACGAAATTAGGCTGCGTGCAGACAAGCCTGTGGTTATCAATGTGAGCGGAAAGGCCTTTTTTCTGTGCGAAAATGGGGTGACAAGCAATATCAAAAACGCCCTATATGCCAGCAAAATTATGATTGAAGATGTAATTTTTCGTGCCAGCGAGTGTTCTATATATTCTGTAAACGAACAGATTAAAAAAGGCTTTATTGTCACAGATGAGGCGGTGAGGATTGGCATTGGCGGCAACTTGATTGACGAGCAAGGGCAAATTAAAACCATGACCAATTTCACCTCGTGCAACATCCGTGTGCCGCATGTGGTGAAAAACTGCTCGCTTTCGGCTTTTCCGCTGCTTTTTTCTGACGGAGTGGTGCAAAACACGCTTGTAATAAGCCCTCCGGGTTGTGGAAAAACCACCTTTTTGCGTGATTTTGTTTTTCAACTTTCGCAACATGAAATTACGCTCAATGTGCTTTTGCTAGATGAGCGTGGAGAATTGGACTGCGGCATAAATTCAAACTACACCGACAGAATTGCCTTCTCCACCAAAAAAGTGGGCTTTGAGAACGGCATCCGCTCACTTGGGCCAGACATTATTGTAACAGATGAACTTGGGCAGGAACAGGATATTGAGGCGGTTAAAATGGCGTCTTCTTGCGGAGTTAAACTTTTGGCATCGGTGCACGCCGACAGCATGGAAATTTTTCAGACGAAAGCACTTTTTAAAGGCATTTTGCAAGAAAAGATTTTCAAACGCTTTGTTTTGCTTTCAAAACGCAACGGCCCCGGAACTTTGGAGGGCGTTTACAACGAAAATTTTGCGCGTTTGGCTTTGGGGAGGTTATGATGAAATATGTGTTTATAATTCTGCTCTTTTTGGGGTGTTGCGGCGTGGGCTATTTCTTTTCGCTAAAATATTCAAGGCGGAAAAAGTTTTTTAACAGCCTTATTGCTTTGGCGGATAAACTTTCGCTGGAAATAAATTTCTCCAGAGAGCGCCTAAAAGTGCTTTTGCAAAATTTTGATGCTACCGCCAAAAAAGATTTGCTTGGCATTGACGAAACCTTTATTGCTTATTTAGATAAAACGCAGGAACTTTCTGGCGATGCCATTTTTAAGAAGGCGGACTGCCTTAAACAAGACGAAAAAGACGCCGTTTTGCTTTTCTTGAAAACCTTGGGGCGAAGCGATGTGGAGAACCAAACAAAAGAGATACAAACCTTTATTTCTCGCTTTACGGAATTTAAAAAGCAAAGCGACGAGCAGCAGAAAAAATATGGCTCTTTGTCAATAAAACTTGGGGTGGTGGCAGGGTTGTTTTTGGCGATTATCCTATTTTAAAGGAGGAGAAAGTTTTGAGCGTTGACATTATCTTTAAAATCGCCGCAATAGGCATATTAACCGCAGTTGTGGGGCAGATTTTGCGAAACAGTGGCAAGGAAGAAATTTCCACTTTGGCAACCTTGGCAGGGGTGGTTATTGTGCTTTTTATGGTGCTTTCCATGATTGGAGAATTGTTCTCCACAATACGCACAATGTTTGAGTTTTGCATTTTTCCAGGGCTGTGAAATTAAGAGTGTAAAGGAGGGCAATTTGGATACTCTACTTAAAATTATCAGTATGGCAATTATAACCTGCGTTGCCTGCCTTGTGGTGAAGCCTGTTCGCCCAGATTTTGCAGTGCTTTTATCCATTGTGGGCGGAATTATAATTGTGTTTTACATGCTGTCGTATTTATCCAACATCTTTAGCGTTTTTAACAGCATATTCACAACGTCAGGCGTAAGTTCTTCGCTGTATGCAATAATATTTAAAATTATAGGCATTGGCTATTTAACGGAATTTACCGCATCCATCTGCAACGACACAGGCAACACAAGTTTGGGAGACAAAGTTCTTTTGGGCGGCAAAATTGTCATTTTGGCAATGGCTCTGCCAATTGTAACCAGCATACTTGACATTGTTATGCAACTGCTGCCTAGGTGAGCCTATGAAGAAATTTTGTAAAAAGTTTTTCCCTTTCATTTGCATACTTTTCATTTTTATAACCTGCTTTTATGGCCGTTTTGACATTTGCAAGGGCTTTGCTTTGAACATTGCTTATGCCGACAGCGGCGAAAGTTTGGAAAGCGAACTTGAAGACGAAGTTGAAAATCAACTGGAAAATTTGGATTTCTCTGACCTTGAAAAAGTTATTGAAAACCTTTCAACCTCGGCAAAAAACATCTTTGCCGCAAACACTTTTGCCGAAAAATTAAAGTTGGTTGTCTCTGGAGAATATGCCGATAGTTCTTCCTCTTTTATGTCTGCAATTATGTCAGTTTTCTGGCAAAGCCTAAAAAGCGTTTTGCCGCTTATTGCAAGCATAATTTCAATCTCCATTTTAGGGGGCATGGTCGCAAACTTAAAGCCTGTCACAAATGGAAAATCTATAGGCAACATTGTGCACTTTGTCACTTATGGCGTGGTTATAATTTTTTTAAGCACAAGCCTTTTGGAACTTATCCGCTCAACCACAACAACGCTGATAACATTAAAATCGTTCTTTGATGCCATCTTTCCAATTCTGCTAACACTGCTCACTGCCGTGGGCGGAACAGTTTCTGTTGGAATTTATCAGCCGGCAATCGCACTGCTGAGCAATGTTTTTCTTTCCTTGCTCACATATGTGCTGCTGCCTCTGTTTATATTCTCCATTGTCTTTTCTTTGGTGGGCAACCTTTCTGGCAATGTGCGTTTAGATAAGTTTGTCTCGTTTTTACAATCTGCTTTCAAATGGGCAATAGGGCTTTGCTTTACAGTTTTCCTTGGCTTTGTGTCAATTCAAGGGCTTATGGCTGGGGCAGTGGATGGGCTTTCCATCCGCACGGCAAAATACGCCATTAAAAGTTATGTTCCCATTGTGGGCGGCTATGTCTCTGACGGACTTTCCATCATCATGGCAAGCAGCATGCTTATAAAAAACGCCGTTGGGGGCGTGGGGTTGTTTTTAATGTTGTCAACAGTTATCACTCCTGTGCTTAACCTTGTGGTGTTTATGCTCGCTTTAAAGTTTATGGCTGCAATAATTGAGCCTATTGGCGATAAAAAAATTGCCAACTTTATAAGCGATATGTCCAAAAGCATGACACTTCTTGTGGCGCTTTTAGTGGCTGTATCGTTTATGTATTTTGTGCTTACAGGGCTGATTATGTGTTCGGCAAACCTTGTCATTTAAGGGGGTGTAGGTTTTTGAGTGGTATATCGTCTTGGCTGCTTTCCATAGCCTGCGTTGTAATGCTCAGCGTTTTGGCGGAATTTGTGTTGCCAGAAGGGCAAATTAACAAATATATCAGAGTGATATTTTCTTTTATCATAATGCTGGTGGTTATTATGCCGCTTCCAAAACTGTTTGGAAAAGATTTGAACCTTGATAGCATGCTGGGTGGCGGTCAAGTTCAAGAAAACTATTTGGTGCAACTTAACATAGACAAACTTGCCGCAATAACAGACGCCTTAAATGCGCAGTTAGAGGAGGAGGGCATTAAAAATGTGAGAATTTCCATTAACGCAGACATTTTAAAAGATGAGTTGGAAGTGGAAGATATTTTTGTCGATTTATGCGATATTGAATATACCGAAAAGTTTGGCAGTAAAGATATTTTGAAGGCAAAAACAAAAATTAAGGATGTTATAAACAGGCAGGCAATATTAAAGGGAGTGGAGGTGAGATTTAATGAATAAGTTTAAGCAGGGTTTTGAAAAAATTAAAAATATTAAGCACATACACATATATTTGGCAGTTTTTGTTGGGCTACTTGGATGCCTTGCATATTTTACACTGTTTTCTGGTAGCAAAAACGACAAAATGCCCGAAGACTCGACAAAAACCTACACTTCGGCTGAGGAATATGTGGCGGCATTAGAGAATAAACTTGAAAATGTATTGTCCCAGATTTCAGGTGCTGGACAAGTTGATGTGATTGTGACACTTGAAAGTGGTTTTACTTACGAATACGCGAAGGACATTGAAACTAGGACAAGCACTGCAGGTTCAAACGATACAACCATTGTGACAGAAACCGTGATTACTGTTGGTGGCGAACCTGTGGTGGAGAAAGAAATTTATCCTGTAATAAAGGGGGTGGTGGTAATTGCCAAAGGTGCGGCGGACTTTGCTGTGAAAATGAAAATTTTAACGGCGATTGAAACCGGGCTGGAAGTTGAAAGAGAAAATATAACGGTGTTGGTATAATTAAAGCAGGCGCTTTAAACTAAATAAAAAAAGGAGTTTGTTATGAAAAAAAGAACAAAAATAATAATTCTTACACTTATGATTGTTTTGCTTGGTGTTACTGGATA
>CANQCE010000047.1 GCA_947589655.1 uncultured Clostridia bacterium
GCTTATAATACGCTTTAACAACATCATCAAAGAAATATCTTAATGGAGAAACAGGCATCAAAACATATTCGTCATCGTTTTCCCCTATTGTTTCTTCAAAAGAAAAACCTAAAAGATAGCCGTTCCTATTAAAAACTGCCCCACCCAAATACGCTTTGGAAGACTTAAATTTAATTGAATTACAATTTTCCATTATAAAGTTCACAGCCAAAGAGCCTTCAATATCCACCGTGTTATAAATTACATAAGGTTCTTCTGATGCACTGCCCACCCAAACATCTTTGCTGACAAGTGGACTTTCAACCGCTAAAACTTTGTCTGCCAAAATTTCATCTGAATAATAAAATTTTGCAAATGGCAACCTTATTTTTTCCTTTTTGCCATCGTCATTTATATTCTCACATTTTAAAATTGCCAAATTAAAATGTTCTTCCTTAAAAAGAAGTTCCCCTTCATAAACCCTGCCGTCATTTGCACTTATGGTAATTTGTCCCCCATCGTATGCCGAAAATTCGTCTGCCGCAGCCACAACAAAACCGTCCTCTTTAACATTAACGCCAACAACGCTTTTTGTGTCCATCTCGCCAAATTCGTCTTTTGCGGAAAAATCTATCTGCATGGTGGCATCACGTTCATAAGATGCCACAGAACTGTCAGAAAGCAGCGGCCAAAGCCCAAGTTTTACAGCAATATTATTAGGACTTATATAAAAGAAATAAATTATCACAAAAAGATAGCACAGCAAAACAGCCAGCACAACCAGTGCACAACTCCAAATTAATTTTGCGTGGCTTTTCTTTTCTTGTTCCATTGATTATTTCCTTTAAAAATTTTATAACATTTTTATAAAAAACAAAAGCATTTTTTTGCAAAAATGCATGTTTTTTTGTGTTTTTTATATAATTTGAAGGCTTTTTTTGAAAGTTTTTCTAAAATCTTCAGAAACTTTCATGCTTTGTATAATTTCAAATGAAGGGTCCGCATTGACAACCGTTTTCATTATAATAGAGTCCCCCAAGATGTCGCAAACAATGTCATTGATAACGCTTTTGCGTGAAGCGTTAAGGTTCACTGCAAGGTTCACAAGCACGCCCATTTTGCGGATTGCATCAACATCTTCGTCTGTTAAAATTTCTTTATATTTCATAATTTCAGGCAAATTAAAGTTGTCTAAATTTTGGCAAGTGCAAGCAAGTGCGGCAAGCAAAATATCTTTTTGCGATGCGCCCGAAATGTTTGAATTTAAAATGGCATAATATGAATGTTTTTGATAATCTTTAAAACTTATAAATTTTCCGCAGTCAAACATATAAGCAGCAATTTTTAAAGGCTTAACATACACACGTGGAAGTTTGTGAACAACTTTTAATTGCTTAAACAGAAGTATTGCCATTTCGTAAACCTGATTGTTAATTGAAAGGCCTTCTTTTTTAAATTCGTAATAAGCATCCAAACTGTTCTGCAAAAGGTCTGAATATTTTTCATTTGCAGAACCCACTAAATTGGCAAGCACAACACCTTCCAAAGTTTCGGCGGAAGAAACTGTAACAGATTCAACCTTTAAAATTTCATACAGGGCAGTTATTATGGCAAGGCCACCATCAATGCTCTCCGTTCCCTCTGGGCCAATGCCTTTAATTTTTTTAATCTTTTGAGAATCAAGTCCTGCAATAAATTCGTTGACCTTTGCAATTGAAGACTGCAAAAGTTCATAATTGTTATCTATATCAATAGAATAACGCGTCAACTTTTTGGCTATTCTTGCAACATCAATAAAACTTGAACCACAGCCAATTAAAACATCTTCTTCGTAACTTTTAATTAATGAGCATTTTTTCAATTCTTTTTTTACCGCAGAAACTTTTTCCGCAAAGGTCATGTTTGCAGATGAAAGGTTTGTGCTGCCATATGGAATTGAATTGTATTCCACAACATTTCTGCGATTAAACTTTAAAATGTAAGTGTCATAGGCATCAATATTGATAATGTAACCTTTAGAGGCATCAATTTTAACCATTGTGGAAAGATAAATGTTTTTAACAACATCATCGTCACCGGCAATTAAAAAGTTCATGCCAGTGTTGGTGTAAATTTCGTCCAAGAAACCACGATAGTTCCTTGCCTTAACAATAATTTTGGATGCGACCGCAACCATTTTTGAGACCTTAAAAGTTTCAATGGTATAGCGATACATATTCAAAATTTTTAAGATGTCTGTTTTAGATTTAGGGCTGAACAGACAATCTTTAACAATGTCCAAAGTTAAATTATATCTGTTTTCAACTTCTTCCAAAATGCGATATCTTCCGTTACGACTTTGAACAATAAGCAGCCTAACCTTTTTGTCGTCAAGCGTTATATAGGCAATATTTTCCATAATGTCCTCCACTTTATTCGTCTAAATCAATTGCTTCAACTGGGCAACTTGCCTGACAAGCGCCGCAGTGAATACATTTGTTTTTATCTATCTCGGCCTTGCCATCTTTGCCAAACGAAATTGCCCCAACAGGACAAATTGCAACGCAAGTGCCGCAAGAAATACATTTGTTTTTATCAACCATTTTTTCACCTCGTATTATTTTATATTACGCATATAATATAACACAAAAAAGTTAATTTGTCCACTATTTTTTAAATACTTTTACAAATTCCATAACTGCCAGCAGAACCAAGAACACCCCAAAAGAAATTCGCAGCACTTTTGAAGGCAGAAAAGTCATACAAACTGCCCCCACAATTGAAAAAATAACGCCAAAAATTATTATGTAAAAAATGTTTTTTGTTACAATGTATCCATTGCGATAATGTATGTAAATTGAAATAATTGCCATAACAAGAAAACTTAGCAAATTTATCCCTTGCGAAAGTTTTTGGTCAAAGCCTAAAAAGATGGTAAGAACAGGTATAAGCAATGTGCCGCCGCCCATGCCAAGCCCACCAAAAATTCCAGAAATAAAACCTGCCAAAATGTAAAAAAAGTATATCATTTTGCTAATTCCTTGTTCACTTTGTTTTTATCTATTTTTCATAAAAATAACGCTAAAAATGCAAAAAATGCATAAAAAATTGCAAAATTTAAGCAAAAATTCGCATTTTTTTTAACATTTTTACTTTTTTGCCCTGTTAAAACATCAGCCTGATGCCTCCCGCAAGCATAACAAAAACAAAGATAATTCTTATCAATTTGGTCGGCAAAAATTTAAGTGCAAACGAGCCCACAATTCCGCCCAAAACCACTCCGCTTCCAACTGTTACAAACGGAATTGTTTGCAAATTTCCACTTAAAAAATACACAACTGCACTTACAAATGAAATTGGTAGAATTATGACGATTGCTGTCGCATGAGAATATTTGTTTGGCATTTGAAGCATCTTTTCAAGTAGCGGAACAACAATCATGCCCCCACCCCCACCAAAGAAGCCGTTGATTAGCCCCACAAAAATGCCAGCAAGAGCAAGAAAAAATTTTTGTTTTGTGCCTATCTTTTGCAAAACAAAGTCGTCTTGTTTTTCAACTTTCTTTTTAGATGTTTTTACAATTTCTTTCATGCAACCTGCCTTGTTAAATTATTATAGTAAATTTATAGAAAAATATTTGATTATTTACAAAAGATGTGCTATAATGTTTGAGTTAGATTATATGCAAAAGGTGATTTATGAAAAAGACACACAAAAAAAACAGAAAACTTATGCTTGCTTCCATGGTGGCGCTGCTTCCTATTGCTGCCACAGGTGCAACTGTTTCTGTTGTTAAAAATTATAACGCAAACGCTGCAACAAGTTCGGCAGTTTCAACAACAAAAAGTTATGTAAAAGAAGTTTCTGTTACAAACAGCAATTTCAATTCAAGTTCATCATCTTATTCTTTAAGCACATCTCTGTCTGGTTGGACAGGCCAACTCTCCAGCCGCAAAACCACTGCCGGAATAATAAACACAGGCAGTTCTTTTTCTAACTATATGTCAGGAACGTTTTATCTGGCAAAAAATCCTGAAGCCATCGGCTCTGACAAGCATGTGCTGATGATTAACTCTAAAACCGACAATACCAACCTGTATTCCTTGGCAAAGCAGGGCTATAAAACTTCAAGTTCCATTTCTTTAAGTGCAAATTCTTATTATTCCTTCCAAGTTTCGTTTAAAGGAGACACCAACTACGAAACCGAAACCAAATATCCGCAAACTGGTGAAATTGGCTTTGAAACTGACAGCTATTATGAAATAACCTCAGAGACTTTTTCCGCCGAGGGCAAGTCTTTTGATGTAGAAGGCGAAGTGGTTTATTTGCCTTTTCCATACAACGGAAAAACATATTACCTTGCCAAGCAACTTAACATGACTGAGGATGAAAAAATTATCGTTAAGGCACAAAATGATGTTGAAATTTTTTATGAGGATGAAAACTTTGTTGGTTTTCTTAACACAAACGAAGATGATACAAAAACCCCTGTTTATGTTTTAAAAGCAGAAATTGACGAAGGTGCAGCAGAAGACAACAAAATTAACATCACAAAAGATACCACCGCCTACACCTGCGATATAGAATTTATCCCAGATGAAAACAGCAACACCAAGGGCAAGTTCCGCGTGCCAGCACACACCCCTTACTTTACAACAAAAACCGACTATAACCCTGTCAATGCGGAAACAAAAGGGTCCATTTACCTTTCTGGATTAACAGACGAAGACGGCAATGATGTTAAAGCGGAATATGTAAGCGTTTCTGCAAAAGAGTGGCAAACATTCTATTTCTTTGTTGCCACAGGCAATGAAACACAAAATGTCAATCTGGAACTTTGGCTTGGCTCTAAAAACACCATGAGCAGCGGCGTTGTCTTCTTTGACGATGTGCATGTGAACCAATACAGCCCAAACGCTTTCTGGAAAACCTATCAAAATTATTACAACAAAAGTTACAATGTATCTTACGGAGATAGAACAAAAACTCAGAACTGCACAAGCCTTATCAACTTAAAAGGCGAAGAAAACCCAACTTACCAAGACTATAACCTTGATTTTGAAAAAGGAATTTACAATCAGGGCAATTCGTCAATCAAAGATTGGTCAAAAGACGAAAACTGCACAGGGAACGCCCAGATTTTTGATGTTAATGATGCAAGCGGTTTTAAAAGCAGAACAGGATATAACAGCGTTGGAACAAACTATGGTTGCCAAGTTGAATTTGACGAAGAAACAGAAGCCCCTCGCCTGAAAGTTTCAGTTTTGCAAGAAAACAAATATGTGCTTGGGCTTTGGACAAACAATAACTATGCCAAAGTGACGTCAAAAGATATTGATATCGAATCAAAAAAGATATATCGCATTTCTGCGGAATACAAAATATCCGAACTTAAAAGTGGCAATGTTTATCTTTCCGTGAAAGAAAACGACCACACACTTGAAAGATACAACCTTACAAAAGAGGACTACACCCTTGCAGAAGAAGCCTCAAGCACTGGCTTAAGCACCAACACAGACAACGATTTCACGAACGATTATGGCACAATTGAGTTTTATGTTAAGGGCGGCTCTTTGATAGATTCTTCTGTAAACATTTCACTCTCGCTTGGCAGTTCAACAGAAGCATCTACTGGGTGCGTGGTTTTTGACAATGTTAAAATTGAAGCCGCATCGGCAGAGGATTACGATTCCGCCACAAACAAAGTGCAACTTGGTTCAACCACTTCCGAAAACGATGTCCCAAATGGCGAATTTGATGAGGTTGTTTACAGCACGGATGCTGACGGACTTTATACCCCTGACGATTGGACAATAACAAAAGGTGATGGTTTTGTTTTTGGTGGCGTTGTGAACACCGACCAAAGTCAGTATAGCAAATACAGAGCGCTTTACGAACAAGAAAGACAAACCGTGACCGACAGAAATAACAAATATTTCTGGTCAACTTGGCAAACAAGGAACAAATACAACAAATTCGAGCCAGACAACGTGTTGATGCTTGCAAATATGTCAAAAAGTTGGCAAAAAGTGCGCTCTGGCGAGATAAGCATCTCCGCAAACACGGCATATAAATTGTCTTTCAAATATAAAACCTTCGATTACGACACAACAACCTCATTTAAAGTTTCCGTGTTCGGCAAAGATGGGTTTAAATTGTTTGAATCGGAAGATTTGTCTTCAACAACCAGCAGTGGCACTTCCAGCGCTTGGAAAGATTACAGCATTTATCTTAACTCTTTCCCTGGTTCAAGCAGCGTATATCTGGAAATTGACCTTGGCACATCAACAAACTTTATGCAAGGTGTGGCCTTCTTGGATGGGTTCAACTTAAAGAGCAACCTTGCTGAAACAGATATACCAGAAGACGCAAGCGTTATTGATATGTCAGATTTCTGCTTGAATTTGCCAATTAACGAATTTGACACTCATGTTAAAACTGGTCCAGCCTATACAGGCACCCAAACAAATGGCACCAATGGAGAGGGCGGAATTGTTACAGGCTTCAGCAAAGGCAGCCATTATGAAGTTAAAGATGCTGACAATGAAAAATTTTTCTTTTTAAGAAACAACGGCGTTGGCTCATACACTTTACAATCTAACTTTTCAATCGATTTGGAATCTGGCTCTTATTATGAACTTTCATTTAAGTTAAAAACATATTTCAATCACCTTAACGATGGCGTTGAACTTGACCCAAATAAAAAATATAATTATGGCGTAACATTTGGTTTAACAGGTTTTGAATACATGACTGGGCTTAGATCTAATGAAGAATACACCACATACAAAATGTATATAAATGCCACAGATAGCACCTCAGTTCAACTTTATATGGCAATTGTTTGTGACAGCATTGAAACTGGCGGCTCAATGGCAATATACGATGTTCAACTTAACGATTCCACCGAAGACGAATATAACGCAGCAAAGAAAACTGCGGATGGAAAAAATTACGATGTCAACAAAGACAATGTTTTTGTAAGTAAAGCACAAGACACCTCTGATACAGAAACCGACACCGACACGGATACAGACACAAGCACTGACACTGGAAACGGCAACGGCTTTAACTGGCTTTTAATTCCAACACTTATCACCGCCCTTGCCATTGTTATTGCAATAGTTGGATATTTCTTAAGAAAGGTTAAAATCAAGAAAATTGAAATCAAGCGCAAAGAAACATACGACAGAAAACGCAGTGCCAATGTGGATGCCATTAAACGCAAGGCTCTTGCTGAAAGAGATGCAGAAGTTAGCACACTTAAAACCACAAAAGCCAAATTTGAACAAGAACTTGAAAGTTTGGAAGGCAAACACAAGAAAAAGGTTATTGAACTTCGTGAACAAGACAAAGGCAGTGTTTCAAAAGTCACAGACAAAGAATTTAAGATGTTCGCTAAAAAGCGCACAGTGATTGCTGAAAAGATTGAAGCATTGAACAGACAAATTGAAGAAGCCAATACCCCTGAGCACTTGCTTTCACTTGAAAGAAAAGCCTTTGTGGAAGACGACAGAAAACGCAGAGAACTTGAAAAACAATCTAAAAAAGAGCATAAAGAGCAAGAAAAGACATCTGCCCAAACAAAAGAAAAAAATGCAAAAGAAAAAACAAGTTCAAATGCAAAAGCGAAAACAACCAACAAGAAGACCAAAAAATAAAACAAAATTAAAAGCACCATAAACTTGGTGCTTTTTTATATAAGATAATGTAAAAACCACAACTTTTTTAAAAATTTTTTGTTTTTTCTCATTTTTGCTTGACAAGTGTCCCCCCCCCGCTAAAATGAGTATAGAAAGACAAATTTTATTATCTTATAAACCGTTGTTCTTTGAGAATGCGTGTTTGAAAAGATAAATTCGGTATTTGTCGCGAAGG
>CANQCE010000048.1 GCA_947589655.1 uncultured Clostridia bacterium
CCTCCTTGCAAAGTTCTTTGGTTTGCTCGTCCACCTCGTGCGCCGAAAAGAGTATCGCCTGCTTGTCAACCCCAAAAATTCTCACCCCACAAGTTCCCACCGCAATCTGACAAAAAAAATATGTTTTTATAACTTTTATCTGAAAAACAATGTAAAATAGTTGCAAAAAGTTTTTGGTTTTTTTATAATAAATAGGTATGAAAAATATCGACAAGCTGATTGAACTTGAAGCACTAACCGAAAATGTGGCAAAGCACTTTGCCAAGAACAACCTTTTAAAAATGAAGGTGCTGTATTTTATCAACCAGTATGAAAATTTGTCGGTTAGCATGTATATAGATAAGTTGGGGCTGAAAAAATCTAACTTTGCGCTTATGGCAAAAGATTTGGAAGACGAAGGTCTGGTTGTCTCAAAGCAAGGCGAGATAGACAAGCGCTGTCGCCTTATGGCGCTAACGGAAAAAGGGAAGACTGAGTTGCAAAATTACATTGCAGCGTTTAAAAGTGCTTTTGCGGAGAACATTCCAGAGGTTGAACAAGCGCTTGAAACACTTTGTGCATATTTGAATAAGAAAATATAAGGCTAAAAACCTATGAAAAGCAGACGAGCGACTAAATAAGAAGGTAAAACATGGTTAAATTTTATAATTCGTTAACAAGAAAAAAGGAAGAAGTTTCGTCCACGAACGGCGTTGTAAAAATGTATTCCTGCGGCCCAACGGTTTATTATTTTCCACACATTGGCAACCTGCGCGCCTATCTTTTTATGGACAATATTCGCCGCGTGCTTAAATTCAACGGCTACAAAATTGACGGCGCCATGAACATCACAGACGTTGGGCACCTCACATCCGATGCTGACGAGGGCGATGACAAAATGCTGGTGGCAAGTGAGCGCGAACACAAATCGCCTTGGGAAATTGCCAAATTTTACACAGATGTTTTCATGCAAGATGTAAAATTGTTGAACATCGATTTGCCCGAGCACATCGTTCCAGCCACCAGCGTGATAAGCGAGATAATTGAATTTGTGCAGGCGCTGCTTGAAAAAGGCTACGCCTACGAAACCAGCAAGGGAATATATTTTGACATAGCAAAATTCCCAGAATATGGCAGATTGTCTGGCATGAACATCCAAGACAAGTTGGCTGGCGCACGCATTGCCGTGGATTACGAAAAGCACACGCCGTATGATTTTGTGTTGTGGGTGAAAGCGCCAAAAGGGCACATCATGCAGTGGGATAGCCCATGGGGAAAGGGTTACCCCGGCTGGCACATCGAGTGTTCTGTGATTGGCGATAAGTTTTTGGGCGAAAACATTAACATCCACACTGGCGGCGTTGACCACAAGCCAGTGCATCACGAGAACGAGATTGCGCAAAGCAACTGCCGCTATGGTCACCAAGTTGTAAAAATGTGGATGCATTTGGAATTTTTGCAGATTGACGGCGGCAAGATGAGCAAAAGCCTGAACAACATCTATCGCCTGAAAGATTTGCAAGAGCGCGGCTACGCCCCAGAGGATTTTAGGTTCTTCTACTTTTTGGCGCACTATTCCAAACAGCAGAATTTCACGTTTGATGCGCTCGACATGGCAAGAAACACGCTTAAAAGCATAAAAACACTGGTTAAAGAGCACAAAAATGGCACAGAAAACGTCTCCACTGCCGAATATGAAGCGGAATTTCTGGAAGCGATAAATGACGATTTAAACATGCCAAAAGCAATCGCAGTGGTTCAAAAAATGTTAAAAGAGCCGCGCAGCCAAAACGTTTATGCGGCATTTGACAAGTTTAACAAAGTGCTGGGCTTAACGCTTGACGAAACGCAAGATGTCCCTGCCCAGATTCAAGAACTGGCAAAGCAGCGTTGGAACGCAAAAAATAATCGCGACTACGCCACTGCGGACAGTTTGCGCAACAAAATATCCGACCTCGGCTACGAAATTAAAGACTCTAAATCCGGCTACGAAATTTTGAAAAAATAAAAAACAACCGCTTTCGGTTGTTTTTTTAATCCGTGGTTTTATGCCGTGGCTTTTGGCGTTTCTGCCTTTGCCGCTTTGTAATTTTTTCTCATTTTCTTCAAGCGTTCTTCAACTTTTTCACGCTCGGATTCAATCTTTGCTTTTTCAGCGGAGTAATGTTTGGCAATCTTTTCCATTTTCACGCCGTCATTATACATTTTTTCGCACTCACGGTTAAGTTCCAGCAGTTGTTTGTTAAATTTCAGCATCTGCTGCTGACGGAGATAATATTTTCTTATGCTGTTTGGCGCTTGTCCATCCTCCCAAAGCAGAGCAATGTAGTCCGTCTTTTCCTCTGGCTTTGCTTGGGCAAGCACTTTCAGTTTGGTCTTTTTGTCCATGTTAAAGCCAACGTCATTTTTAACACAAACCTCGTCTGTAAGTTTTCGCTTTTCTTCCACAACATCCAGTTCCAATTTTGCCAGCGAAACATCTTTGACAAAGCCCATAATCATCATCCCTGCAAGCACAAGCAGCGGAATTAATATCACGCCCACAAGCATCATCATGTTGTTGTTCATTGTTGTGAGCAAACTTGCCATAAATTTGGCAAAGCCGCTCTCGTCAAGTATGCCCAGAACCATATCCTCAGAGGTTATCCAAGCATCTTCCGCCGAGTTTGAAGCCCCTTTGGTCTTAAACCACCTTTCGCCATTCTCGTCTTCATAAACTCTTTGAATTTCGTGAAAAACAAGATTGGCGCCAGCCTTTGACGCTTCCGTAATTTTGCTAGGTTTAACACCAAAAAAGCTTGTAAAAGGAATAATTGTTTTTGTGTCTTCTTTGTCTGTGACTAACTTGCTTTTCATGGAATAAAAGCGGTTGTAGTCTTTTGAATACACATAAAAAGCAATTTTGTCCCCCTTGTTCAGTGTGTGTGCATCAACGGTTTTTGTCATAATGGTGTCGCCAATGTTAAAGCCTGCTTCCACCATACTGCCGCTGACAATTGTAAGGGCACTGTAGCCTGCATAAGAAGGCACAGTTCTGTTAAGTTTTGAAATTACAACCGAAACGGAAAGTGAAGCCGACAAAAGAATAAGAAGAACCAATAAAGCATTAACCACACCAGAAATCAGTTTTTGCCACCAAGGCCTTTCTTTAAGAAGTTTTTCCTCGTTGACAACTCTTTTTTTGGTGGAGTATTTCTTTTTCAGTTTTTCTGCTGTTTTTTGAAGTTTTTTTGCCACACTGTCGTCTTCGACAACAATCACATTATCCATTGTAACCTCATGCAATAGAGATAGTTAGAACCAAAGCCCCAGAAATTGAAGAATTTACAGCATCTTCAACAGAAAAGTAAACCCAAAGGTTGGCAGTTGCGCCAGCAGCCAAACTATTAAAAATTTGCTCGCCGCTGTTAAAATCGGTCAGTTCGCCAAAATCGCCAAGCCTGAATTGAACTTTAAAGCCTGTGTTTTCCAAACTGTCCAAATCTAGCGCCCAACCCACAGTGCTGGGACCATTATTAGTTATTTCATAAGAAAACCTAATATATTCACCCTGATTTAAACTTTCGTTAATGGCTTGCGTGTGCTCGTCGGCACCGCCATCAAGTTTAACTGTAAACCTTTCTGCATTGTTCAAATGCGTTTGCTTGTCATCCGCAGAAATTTTAACTGGGTCAAACACCACCCTAACCACTGTGTCAGGGGTTTTGTCTTGAGTTAAAATTGCGGCAGTAACACCACCGCCAACACCAATAAGCAGTAACAAAGCCAGCAGCAAAATAAGCCACCTTTTTTTATGCGACTTTTTTTTGGTTGGTTCATTGTCAGAGTAGATGTTTGCTTGATATTCTGCCATCTTTTTACCTCATAAATTTGTAATAAAATGATTTTTGCCCTTTCAAAATAACAGTCATATCAAAATTATCTTGAAAGGGTTCAAATCACAAAATGTTAATTTGCTTAAAACTGATTAATCGGCTGCAGCAACACCAACCAAATCCCATTGGAGAGAAATTCCTTGTGCTGAAACAGTGTTGTTGTTGTTTGCAATTTGGAAACGAATTCCAAGAGTAACTGATTCAGTTCCGCCAGCATTAACTGTAATGTCTTGAACAGTTGTGATAGCTTGTGATGAGTAATCTGACCCATCTGCACTATAATAAAGTGTCAAGCCTGTTATTCCACTTGGGGCAGCATTCAAAGAAACTTGAAGATCGTTAGTTTCATCTTTGTTTGTGAACTTGTATGTAACATCAACATAGTTGTCTGTTACTGTAAGGTCAATTGTTTCAGAAACATTAAGTGTTTTTGTTGCTTCAGCACCTGTATCTGATTCTTGTGTGAAATTAACAGTTCCGATTGTTTTCTTAACCTGATTTTTTACTTGATATGAAGCTTCAACATCTGCATTAACGTTCAAAGCGTTGTATGAAATGTTAAATGTGGATGTTACTTTTCCGCTCAAAGCAGCCAAAGTAATCCCAACTGATGCAGCGGCAACAACAACGACCAATGCGAGTGTTCCCAGTGCAAAAAATAATTTTTTCTTTCCTGACATTTTTTTGTTTTCTCCTTTTTAATTTTATGTAGTCCCATTTTTAAACCCTTGCATCTTCCGCTCAAAAGGTGATGCCAAGGTTTCACCGAGGGTTGTGATATGACGAAAACAATCCTCTGCCCACCCGAACTTTTTGTAAGAAAGTTTCAAAACTTATTATTTTTTTATCATTATTTTTCTTTTACTTTTTTCTGTTTTATCCCCCTTTTTTAAGGATTTTGCCATTCTGCTACCGCAGGCAACGCCCCTTTTTATATTTACTATTTACATTTTAAACCAAATTAAAACCAAAAGTCAATTAAAAAATCATAAATTTACAGATTTTGTCGAAAAAAATTTTTGATAACCGCCCTCCCTTCCTATTATATATAAGAAAATGCCAAGCACAAGGCTTAACATCTTTCAGGGGTTGTATTGTTTTGAAAGTTTCCACCAAAATCATTGTTTTTGCTTTCATGCTCTAAAATCGCTTTGCAAATGTTTTCATCCCTAATTTTGTCATAATACTGTGGCAACTTTATATTTGGATTTATTCTTCTCAGTTTGTTTAAAGGTAAAGGCTTTTTGAACCTTTTAATGTCATATAGTTTAAGGGCATAACAATTTGGATTGTTTGTTCCAAAATACGCAACAATTTCGTTTCTGTCTTTCCTTACATCGTAACCGGTTTTCTTTAAAATTTCAGATATATTGCCTTGTAAAACCTCTGACACTCTAAAAGTTCCGATAAAGGCTTTATCGTCCTTTGCAGAATAAACATAAAATTTTTTGTTTAAACAATCAGGTCTTATAGGGCTTTTACGGAATTCAAACCCTTTTGTGCCGTTAAAAATTTGATTTGCATAATATGACTGAATTGAAATTACAAGGATTTCGTTATTTTCCATCTTTCCCTCCACCAGGGTTATCAAGATAGCCATTATACACCAGTTCGGCACTTCTGTCGTTATATAACCCTTTAACCTCTTGTGTTTGCTTCCAGTCATATTTTTTGATTAAGCCTTCAAACATGGGCAGTTTGTAATCCGCAATGGTTATCATTGGTTTTGTTGTTTGCAATATTTCCATTGCTTTTTCAACCAGTTTAGAGCCAATGCCTAAACCTCTGGATTCATTACTTACAAAAAGAGTGCAAATCTTTTTTTCAAAAGAATCCTTTTTTATAAAAGCAGTGCCATATATCTTGCCAAATTCATCTTGAGCAAAAATGATATCTCGCCCACTGTTTTCGCTGAATACGGCAGGCAAATGTTTTTGATAAAACCAACTTTTGTGCTTAGGGTAATCATCAGTTATAAAATCTGTCATACCATACAATTGGTCGCAAAGAGTTAGCAAGGTTCGTTTATCAACACCTTGACTTAAAAGTTCTTGAATACTTTTGATATATATCATTTCGCCTCCAATGGTTCAACTTTTATGGCTACAACGCCATATCGAAATTCGTCTTCCATAGTATAAAAACTATGATATACTCTTTCAACATCACCTTTATTTGAATTTTCAAAACCAATTTTATCCAAAGGCAGAGTGTCAAGCATTTCTTTGAAAGATTTAAAATATATCAAATCTTTAACAATCGTTTGCAAAGTTTCTGTTTGCTCTGGCTCTTTTTTAAAAATTATCACATCTCCAACATCAATCAACTTTCGTTTTTCGTCATTAAGCCTAATTTCATAAATTTTTTGACCATTTTTAATTTTGTCAAAATATACGGCTTTAAGTTTCATTTCGTGTATCATATTTTTCTCCTTAAACGCCATTTTATCAAAAAAGTGTTGTCTTTGTCAACCAAAAGTCTTATTTAGATGTCGTGCAAATGCGACCTATGGCAACAACAAAATAGGCAAAACGAAGCAGTGCAGTTGGGGCACAAAAAAATGCCAAGCGGTTGTGCTGGTTTTAATTGATGCAGCCTAAGCCCATGATGGCGAGGAGAAAATGCTTGCTTGCAAGGGCATTTTCGACGAAGCCATCTGGGTTCGAATAGCGTGCGAAAGCACGCTCGATTGCTTTGCAATCGCCGTTGGGGCACAAAAAATGCCAAGCGAGTGCTTGGCATTTTGGTGACCCCGACGGGATTCGAACCCATGATACCGCCGTGAAAGGGCGGTGTCTTAACCGCTTGACCACGGGGCCAAAAATTAGTAACACAACAAATATAATACAATTTGCCCCCATAAGTCAAGTGTTTTTCAAAAAAAATATTAAAATTCTTTCATGTATAGAATTTTCTATAATACAAGAAAAATAATAGAAATTTCTATAAAATCAATATTGGAGTTGTTCATATATGGATTTTATAGACATTTTAAAAGATCTAATGGTTGACTTAAACGTAAATCAATCTGAACTTGCCAAAATGATTGGCGTTAAGCAGAGCCAAGTTAGCGAGTGGCTTAAAGGCAAAAGCAAGCCTGGCTATGACAGTTTAAAAGCCATTTGCAAAGCGTTAGACATTTCTGGCAACAGAATTTTAGGCTTGGACGACTGAAAATGAAAAATCTATCTGTTCGCTTTTCAAACTTTGTGAAAAAAGGCAAGAGGTTTATCTCTCGCATTCTTTATCCAGACGACTACAAATGCATCTTCTGCGGAAAAGACATTCCAAACTTTTACAAAAGGCCTTATTGTGATGAGTGTGCGTGCGAACTTCCGTTTAACAGCGGCCATCGCTGCGAGATTTGCGCCCAACCCATTTATAACGAGGCAACGGTTTGCGATTTTTGCCAGAAGCAAAAGCGGTTCTTCAAAAAGGCAGTTTGCCCATTTATTTACAAGGATGTTGTTCGCAGGCAGATTCTGCAGTATAAAGACGGCAATCACCGCCACCTTGCAAAAGGTTTTGCAATAATTTTGGCAGATGCGTTGGAAGGCTTGGACTTTGATGTTATAACTTATATCCCCATGACAGACAAAAAGGAAAAGAAACGCTCGTTTAATCAATCCAAATTGCTGGCGGAAATGCTTGGCAAACTTTTGTGCAAGCCTGTGCTGTGTTTATTTGAAAAAACACGCGATGTTGTTGCGCAAAAGCAGTTGTCTTATAGCGAAAGGCAACAAAATATGG
>CANQCE010000049.1 GCA_947589655.1 uncultured Clostridia bacterium
CATCTTATGTTCCTGTGGCAAAAACCGACAACGAACGTGTTACGCAATACAGCATGATTGAACTTGAACATTTGGGGCTTTTAAAAATGGACTTTTTAGGCCTTGCCAACTTGACCGATATTAAAAAAGCGTGCGACTATGTTTATGAAAATCACGGCATTAAAATTGATTTTTATAACATGGAATACGATGACGAAAATGTTTATAACATGATTGCCGCTGGCAAAACGGATGCGGTCTTCCAACTTGAAAGTGCAGGCATGAAAAAGTTTATGCGAGAACTTAAACCTACCTGTTTGGAAGATGTTATCGCTGGTGTTTCAATGTATCGTCCGGGGCCTATGGACAGTATTCCAAAGTTTGTTAAAAACAAGCAGGACCCAGAGCATATTGTATATGACGACCCTTGCCTTATAGACATTTTGGATGTCACTTATGGCTGCATTGTGTATCAAGAGCAAGTTATGAAAATTTTTCAGGTCATGGCAGGTTACAGCCTTGGGCAAGCAGACAACATCCGCCGAATTATGGGCAAAAAGCAGGTGGAAAAAATTGATGCAGAGCGCGTTAAGTTTATCAATGGCTGGGAGGACCCAAGCGGAAAACATTCCATCCCAGGTGCTGTAAAACTTGGCCATGATGCAGCGGTTGCAGAAAAAATATTCAATGAAATGAAGGAATTTGCCAAATACGCCTTCAACAAATCTCACGCTGCCGCCTATGCGCATGTTTCTTATCAGACGGCATACCTTAAATGTTATTACGAGCCAGAGTTTTTAACTGCGGTTCTAAACAACCGTCTTTCAAAGGCAGACGAACTTAAAAAGTATGTATCTTTTGCCACAAGCGAGGGCATCCCTGTGCTGCCACCACATATAAACAAATCAGGGACATATTTCAAAACTGAGGGGCACGCCATCAGGTTTGGGCTTGGAGGGCTTAAACATGTTGGCACAGCGGTGACAGATGCCATTATTCAAGAAAGGGAACAAAACGGCAATTTCACAAGTTTGGAAGACTTTCTATCGCGCATGGTTGGAGTTGGCGGTACAAATAAAAAAGCTGTGGAGTGCCTTATTTTAAGTGGTGCATTTGACGAATTTGGCAAAACACGCTCGCAATACATGGCGGTTTATGAAAGGGTTATGGACCGTGCGGCAAAGGACAAGAAAAACAACAAATTGGGGCAAATCTCCTTTTTTGGAGTGAATCAGATTGAAGATACAGTGGAATATCCTGAAATTAAGGAATTTAACAAGAAAACCTTGTTAAAATACGAGCGTGACATAATTGGCGTTTATATGTCTGGGCATCCGCTTCAAGACCACATAAAAAGGTTTGAAAACTTTAATTTGTCATCGGATATGTTGCAGACAAATCGGCAAGAGGATGTTGACGATATGGAAAATCCTGAGGAAGAAGTGCAGGAAAACGAATTCAACCTTACAGACGGTCAGCCATTTACGTGTGGAGGAATTATTACAGAAGTCAACCGCAAACGCTCTAAAAATGGGCGCGAAATGTGCTATTTAAAACTTGAAGATTTAAAAGGCACAATGGAAATAACAGTTTTTTCAAATGCATATTCAAAATATCGCAGTCTGCTGGAAGAAGACAACCTTGTGACCGTTAAGGGAAAAATTAACATTCGTGACGGCATGGCACCATCCGCGGTGGGGGATGTTTTTATACTTTGGAGTGATGATGAAGAAGAACAAAAACAGCCAGCAAAAGCGCAAAGGCTGTGTTTAAGGTTTGATACCAAAGACCCAGATATTTACAGCCGAGTGAAAAACTCCATTGCCTCTTATCCTGGTGACACCAAAGTTTTGATAAAATGCACATCGTCTGATAAAGCGTTTGTTTATAACCAAGATGTTAAAATAAACAACCATTTGATTAATGAACTTTCTGGAATTATTGGAAACGAAAATATTGTTGTGGGGTGAGGAATGAAAATTTTAATTTTAACCAGTGGCGGTGATGGCTCTGGCATGAACAGGTTCATTTTTGAACTTTATGCCAAATTAAAAAAGCAACTTTATTTTGCTTATGCAGGCTTTAAAGGGCTTGTTGACAAGCAGTTCTTTCCGTTTTCGGAGGTTGCGGATAAACGATATAAAAATGCCGCTGGAACAATTATTAAAAGTTCGCGCTGCCCAGAGTTTAAGCAACGCAAATTTTTCCGCATAGGCCTTGAAAACGCCAAAGAGTTCGATTGCGTTGTGATAGTGGGCGGAAATGGCTCTGAAAGGGGTGCAAAAGAACTTTATGACAATGGCGTCAACACAATTTTTGTGCCAGGGACCATTGATAACGATGTTAAAGACTGCGCTTATAGCCTTGGCTACGCCACTGCGGTTAAAGAGGCAGTTTATGCCGTGGAAAATTCCATGCCAAGTATCTCGTCAATGGGCAATGCATGTCTGTTTGAAGTTATGGGCAGGGCTTGTGATGCCATTGCAAAAGCCACGGCGGCGCAAGTTAATGCCGACTATTGTGTTTGCCAAAAGCGAGATTTAAATTACGAAAAAATGAAGAACATAATTTTGCAAAAGCAGGTTGAAGGCAAAAGCGCTTGCATTATTGTTCGTGAGAATATTGTTCCACTCAGCGAAATTAAAGAAAAGTTGAACGAGTTGTGCGGAGAGAGGGTTGTTAAAGGGCACATTGTTGGCAGAACGCAGCGTGGTGGAGTGCCTTGCGAAAAAGATTTGCAAATGGCTAAAAAATATGCACAAGAGGTTATCTCGTGCATAAAGAACAAAGTTTTTGGCGTGCGTGTTTTGTCGGACGCTGAAGGAAATGTTTTCTTAGACGAATTTAAAGGCTGAAATTTTATTTGTCAAACAACAATCTAAAATAAGTGAGTTTAATTAAAGACGAAAAATTTTGTGTTTCGGTTTCATATTCTTCTTTTGTCAATTTTTCCAGCACTTTTGTGTTGAATGAAAGTTTGTCAGCCAAGGTTTTTAAGGCTTCGTCACTAAAAAAACTTTCAAAATTGGTTTTTGTGGCAACGGCAGAAGAATATATGTTGTTGCATTGCAGTTTGGCTTCTGCCAAAGAAAAAACGGCTGTATCCAAACTTATGGCAACATCGTAAAGCAATTTATAAGTGGTGGCTGTGGATTTTAAACAATTTTGCAGCACCTCTTTTTCTTGTTGCGCAAAATTGCCTGAGAATTTTTCTCCTGCCACAGAAAGTTCAAGAATTTCGCTCTCCACATTTTGGCTGTGCAGGTTGTTTTTAACAAGTTCGGCGTCTGGGCGGTTGTCATACAGGCTTGCAAGCAGATAATATTCATTGTCTTTAAAAATTATATAGCCAGCAGCACCTTGTGATTGCAACTGCAATTTTTGTTCTTGCAAATCTTCCAAATTGGCAGCACTACACATGGAAATGGCATAAAAATTTTGCTGCGGAGTGCTAAGGGCGCTGGTGCCAGAAAATATGCCGGTTGTTAAAAGGAAAGATGACGCCAAAGTGGCACAAGATATGCACGTGCAAGCGGCAACTATAAAAATTAAAACGGAAAGAATGGAAAACTTTTTCATGCTTTATTATATTTTTTCAATTTTGGACATATGCCTTTTTAAAGTATCTTAAAAAATGTTTGCCAAATATTTTTAATTCTATTGAAGATTTGTTATAATATTCATATGAGACTGTTTGGAACAAAAAAGATAAAAATAGGGCTGGCGTTCGGTGGTGGCGGCGCCAGAGGGATGTCGCACATTGGCGTGATTAAGGCCTTTGAAGAATTTGGATTGAAGTTCGATTACGTTTGCGGCACAAGTGTGGGCAGCATTATTGGTGCGGCCTATGCGTATGGCAAAACATGGAAGGAACTTTATGATATTGCCAAAAGTTTGAAGGTTAAAGACATCCGCACAAACAAGGTTTTCTTTATGCCATCCAAAACTGATGGAATTGAAAGTTTGATGATAGACACTTTGGGTGACATTAACATTGAAAATTTAAAAACCCCATTTTCTGCCATTGCAGTGGATATAAAAACGCCAAAAGAGGTGTGCATAAGCCACGGCAATCTTGCCAAAGCGGTGGCAGGCAGTTGCTGCGTTCCGGGCATTTTTCAGCCTGTTGAATTTGGCAATATGTTGCTTTGCGATGGCGGTCTGCAAAACACAATCCCTGCAAACATTCCGCGTTATTTCGATTGCGATTATGTTATTGCCGTGGATTGTAACAGCACGCGCACATATGGCACGGATAGCAGCAAGGTTTTGGATGTTTTAGGCTGCACTTTAAGGGTGCTTATGAAAAGTAATGCCGTTAAAGGTTATCTTTGCAGTGATGTTATGATTGCCACCGACAACAAAAGGTTTAAATCCACACAACTTGAAGGCATTGACGAAATGGTGGAGTGCGGCTATCGCAACGCCATTGACCTTATGCCACAAATTATGCAAATTTTTCAAGGCAAAGCCAAGAAAAAGAAAATGAAAGATTTTGACAAAGATGAAATTGAATTTGTTTAACATATGAAGAAGATTGAAAACATTAAATTAGACGAATATTTTCTGTGGCAGGCTTTTGTTACAATTATTTTGCTTGCCTTGATGCTTTTTCTTGTTATAAATCAAGAGGCGGTTCAATTTTATGCCAACAATTTTCAACGAGTTACAAAAGCGGATGTGCAGTTGTATTTTTTTGATGTTGGGCAGGCAAGTTCCACGCTTATCGTCACGCCAGATAGAAAATCTATTTTGTTTGATACAGGCAGCACCGACAGTGCGGAGTCTTTGGCGGAAAACCTTAAATTTATTTTAAATAAAAACAAGATAAAAAATTTGGACGCCTTAATTCTTTCACACTCGGATGCGGACCATGTGGGCGGAACAATGGTGATTATGCAAAATTTTGATGTTAAGCGTGTTTTTCGGCCAAAGCAACTTTCTTATATTGAAGATTCTTCAGATGGATATCAAGTGGTGACAACCTATACATATGCCAGTGCCATACAATCAATTTATAACGAAGGTTGCCCAGTGGAATATGTGAACAATCTTTCCACCTCGTTTGGCAATTTAGAAATTGAAATTTTTGCCCCAAACCGCATAAATTACAGCGAAACAAACTCTTTTTCGCCGTTTATTTATGGGCAATATTATAATAAAACCTTTTTGCTCACCGCCGATGCAACCGCCGAGCGCGAAGACGAACTTTTAACCAAATTGGAACAAAGCGGCAGGCAAATGAAAATAGATTTTCTGCAGGTGGCTCACCACGGTTCAAAATATTGCTCATCCGAAAAATTTTTAAAGGCAATCTCGCCAAAATATGCGTTTGTAAGCGCAGGGGATGAGATACATCCATCGCAAGAAGTTTTAACAAGGTTGAAAGATGTAAATGTAAGAAAAACATTGGTGACAAAAAATGACGGAATGTTGGGCGTTGGCATATATAAAAACAATTACATTATTTGCGATATGCACCAATTTTTTGACGTCCCACTTGCCGTGATGCTTTTGTGCGTGTTTATGTTCGTTTTGTGGCATTATTTAGAAGTGCAAAGAGAGAATAAAAAAATAGTGGTAAAAAAATTTTGTAATAAAAAAAGATTGTGATAAAATATTTATATGAAAACATCTTTCAATAAAATTGTTATTGTGTCTTTGTGCGATAACTTTTCAAAAAAAATTGCTGAAAAATTGTCGCAAAGCCTTGGCATGCTTTTTTGTGATACAAAAGATTTAATTGAATATGAACTTATTGACAGAGAAGCATTAAAAGAGTTTTCAACAAAAAACTATCTTTTGCAGGCAGAAAAAAAAGTTTTAAAACACATTGCTTCGTTTGAAAATGTGGTTGTGGCAATAAATTATGACTATTTAGTCCACAATTTTAATATACTTAAAAATGGAAGTTTGTTTGTTTTTTTAAAATTGCCTAAAACTATGATAGATAAAAACGATGCCATTTCAGTTATCAATTACTCATCCAGAGGGCAAGAACTTGAAAATTTGGCAACGCTCAGCGTAAGCATTAGAAAAACAGATGAAGATTTTGTAATTAAAAAAATTATCAAGGAAATTGGAGGAATTTTATGAATATAAATCAAAAAGCGATAAATTATCTTAAAGCGCTTTCTGCAGAAACAATCACAAATGCAAATTCGGGGCACTTGGGCATCAGTTTGGGCGCTTCCTCCATTTTGTTTGCCCTGTTTAAAGACCACTATAACTTTGACGTGTCCGATACAGACTTTTTAAACCGCGACAGATTGGTTATGAGTGCCGGCCATGCAAGCGCGCTGTATTATTCCTTACTTTCCATGTTTGGCTTTAATGTTTCGCTGCAAGATTTAAAAAATTTTAGAAAATGTGGTTCAAAAACACCGGGGCATCCAGAATATCGCGTAACTGATGGCGTTGAAGTTAGCACAGGCCCACTTGGGCAAGGCGTGGCGAACGCCGTTGGCATGGCAATTGCCGAAAGTGTTATGGAAGAACGTTTTAACACCGTTGGCTTTGATATAATAAACAATTATACCTATTGTTTTGTTGGCGATGGTTGCCTTATGGAAGGCGTGGCACAAGAGGCAATAAGTTTGGCAGGGAATTTGAAACTTAACAAACTTATTTTGCTTTACGATAGCAACGAGGTGACCATTGACGGCTCACTTTCTCTTGCAAACAGAGAAAATGTTGCTCGCAAATTTTCCGCTATGGGTTGGAATGTTATACGCGTGCCAAAAGGCAACAGTTATTGGTTCTGCTCGCAAGCAATTCGTAGAGCCAAAAAAAGCACAAAACCTACCATTATAATTTTTAGCACAACAATTGGAATTGGCACACAAAAAGAGGGGACCTCTGCGGTCCACGCTGCTGTGCTTTCCGAACAAGAACTTGCCACATTTAAAGAAAACCTTGGCGTAAAAGAAAGTTTCTTTATTCCTAGCGATGTGCGCGAACTTTGCATGGCAAGCACCAGAAGGGGAAAACTTGCACATGAAAAGTGGAATCAAAATTTGGCAATGTATTCCAGCACGCACCCAGAACTTTACAAATCTTTCATGGCGTTTTTTGATAGAAAAAAGATAAATTTTGAACGAATTTTAAAAAATGTTGCTAAATATGATGGGCAAAGTTTGCGAAAAATCAATCACTACGCTTTAAGCGAACTGGCATATCAATGCCCTCAACTTTTGGGTGGCACTGCGGATGTGGGGCCTTCAACACTTTCGTTTATTGACAATGCTGGCAACTTTTCAGCAGGTTATAGGCGTGGCAAAAACATCCACTTTGGCGTGAGAGAGCATGCAATGTGCGCCATTGCAAACGGCATTGCTTTATATGAAGATTTTATCACTTTCGATTCCACATTTTTGGGCTTTGCAAACTATGCAATCC
>CANQCE010000050.1 GCA_947589655.1 uncultured Clostridia bacterium
GTCAAGTTGGTATTGGCTAAGATACTGTGACCCTCATAATGACAAAGCGTTGGCTAGTTTAGAAAAACTTAAATATTGGGGCAGTGTGGATGTTTACACTGGCGGAACAGAACACATTACAAGGCACGTGCTTTATGCTTTCTTCTGGCAGAACTTTTTGTATGAGATTGGCGCTGTGCCAAGTCCAGACCCATTTATCAAAAAGTTGGGCAGTGGGCTTATTTTGGACGATACAGGCAAAAAGATGAGCAAAAGTTCCACAAATGGAGTTGCACCTCACGAAATTATTGAAAAATATGGCACAGATGCTGCAAGGCTGCACGTGCATTTCTTGGGCGGATTTGAAGATAACACACCTTGGACACTTGACGGCATAAGCGGAATAACATCTTTCCTGGATAGGGTTTGGGGGCTTAAGGATATAATTAAAGGCGAAGCAATTTCTGACGAACACCGAATTGATATAAACCGCCTTACAAAAAAAGTAGGCGAGGATTTGGAAGAATTTAAACTTAACACTTGCATTTCTGCATACATGATTTTTGTAAAGAAAATACGAGACGATGGCTTTATTACCAAAGAGGAATTTCGCAGGTTCTTAATTTTGCTGAACCCACTTGCACCACATATCACAAGCGAGTTATACGAAATGACTTTTGGCGGCGACATTGCTGGCGAGAAATGGCCAGAATATGACGAGAAATTTTTGGTGGAAGAAACGCTTGGCATCCCAGTGCAAGTAAATGGCAAAATGGCAAAAGTTATAACCGTTAAGCGCGATATTTCGCAAAACGATTTGTTGGAAGAAATTTATAACAAATATCCAGAAATTTGCACAAGAGAAACACCTCTTAAAAAAGTTATCTTTATTCCAAACAAAATAATAAATTTAATAAAATAACAAAAAATTATTAAAAATGTGGCTTAAAATTAAAAAAACACTGGAATTTCCAGTGTTTTTTTATTTATTGTTATTTATCTTCTTCAGTTTTCTTTTTTCTGCCTCTTTTTTTAGGCTGAGCGTTTTCTGCTGGAACTTCTTCTGTGTTTTCAGCAGGGGCTTCTTCAACTTGTTCAACAGGAATTTCTTGCACTTCTTCAGTTGTTTCTTCTGTTACTTCTTCGGTTGTTTCAACTTTCTTTTTTCTGCCTCTTTTCTTTGGTTGAGGCTTTTCTGCTGGAACTTCCTCAGTGCTTTCAGTTTTTTGTTCATCTACAACTTCAATTGTAATTTGTTCAACAGGTTTGTGTTCCAGAAGTTTTGGTGCAACATAGGTTTCTGGCTCTGGTTCTTCTTCTGGTTCTTCTTCCTCTACATGCTTTTTCTTCTTTTTCTTTTCTTTTTTAGGTTTATCTGTATTGTTTCTTGTTGCAAGCATCCAAACAAGGGCAACACAAACTGCAATTAAAACATAACCTGCTGCCGAGCCAAGTGAAATGGCAAGATTAACAAAAAGTTTGTATTTTAAAATGTCAAGAAGCAGATATACCCAGCAGAAGATTGTTACAAATGGCATAAGCAATGTGATAATGCCAAGCAAAATTTTATTTAAATTTTTGTGCCTTGCAAAGAAGAAGAAAGAAGCGAAAGTGAAAATTGTGAACACAATGGCAAGTATAAACGCTGTGTATCCTTCTGTTGTAAGATTGCTGAAATTAGGACTTAATAACATAATTTACCTCCAAAACTATTCATATTCTAGCACAATCCATTTTATTTGTCAATATCCAATTTTAAAATATTTCAAATTTTTTTTGAAAAACTTTCAAATAAATTGCAAATTTCACTATTTTAATATATACTAATTATGGATTTTTAGTTATGACAACAAAAAAAATACTTATAATCTGCGGAAGTTTGCTGGGCATTTGCATAGTTGCTGTTGGGCTGTGCATTGCTTTTTTAACGAACGGAACGGTTAGGCTTACACCAGAGCAGATTAGGGTTGAAAAAGTTGAAGACAAATATTATTTGATAGCCTCTTATGCAAGCGAATATAAATACAAATTTAAAATTGAACAAAAACTTGACAATGATTTTGTTTTTTTAAAAACTGTTGAAACAGAAAATAACGTTTTGGAACTGTCGGATGATGTTTGGGATTTTTCTTATGGCGTGTTCAGGTTTTCTGCTTGTTACACCACAGAAAATGGGGCAGGTGGCAAATATACATCCACTTTGCAGTGGGCGGCAACGCATGAACTTGGGCAGGTGGATTATTCCAGTGTGATATTTAATGACGAAACTTTAACTTGGAGTGAAGTGCCAATGGCAACCTCTTATAGTTTAAATTTTATCGCGCAGGATGGGGCCATTCAAACTTTTGAGACGACCACCAACGAATTTACAACACAAAACTTAAAAACTGGCGCATATAAGGTTTATATCATTGCAAACTCCACAAGCGAATATTTAACATCTTCTTTTGCTGGCGAAGGGAAAAACATTGTTTTGCAGAGAAAAAATGAAATTATTTCCGCTAGCATTGCCCAAGATACACTTACTTTTGTCAGCGCTGAGCAGGTGCAAGAACTTGAATTTTATATAGACGAAAAACTTTATGTAATGGTGGAACTTGGCGGCCCTGTTGTGCAAGAGGATAATTATTTATACACAGTTGAAAAAATTGGCAGTCTTTTGGGCGATGTGCATGGCAAAACTGTAAAATTGAGAAGTTGTTCAAATGCCGAATTTTTGCAAAGTGATTTGTTTGAATTGAGTTTATAAAATATTAAAAATGGCGATTGTATAAATATCGTCATTTTTTTCATACTACTTGCAAGAGGTGCATTTTGCAGGTTAAAAAGGAAATTGAGCAGATAAAGCAGAAATTGCACAACAGTGTGGATGTTGCCGATAGGGTGATTGAAATTGGTGGCACAACTGTTGGGCTTGTTTATTTGAAAAGCATGACAGACAATGCGATATTTTCTGGTTACATATTTGAACCTCTTGCCAAATTTGAAGGTGAACTTAATTTTGAAGAACTAAAAAAAACTATAAGGCCTAATGATGTTACAGAAATTAAAGAAGATGAGATTGTTAAAAATGTTTTGAAAGGTGCTGTGGTTATTTTTCTAGAAAATTCCGAACAGATACTCTCTGCCGATATTTTAAAATTCAATATGAGGCCGCCTTCAGAGCCACCAACATCGCCAGTTATTATGGGGCCAAGAGAGGGCTTTACGGAAGATTATAAAACAAACATAACTTTAATCCGCCGCCGCTTCCATGATGAAAATTTGGCACTGGAAAGTGTTCTTGTGGGGGAGGAAACGCAAACACAAGTGATACTTGCATATTTGGATGGCGTTGTTGATAAAAAACTTGTGAAAAAAATTAAGAAAAAATTGGAAGATATAAAAATTGACGGCATAGTGGATTCTTATTACCTTGTCACATTGCTTTCAAGCAGACCAAACTCCTTTTTAAAACAAGTTGGCTCGGCTGAAAAGCCAGACATTATAGCCGCCAAAATGTTGGAAGGGAGGGTGGCGCTGATTGTGGACGGGTCGCCCATTGTTCTGACAATTCCATTTGTGTTTTTAGAAGATTTACAAAGCAGTAACGATTATTATACAAATTATTTATATTCCACTTTGATACGCTTTGTAAGAATTGTGGCAATTTTGCTTGCCACGCTGGGACCGGGGACATTTATTGCCCTGCAATTATTTCATTATAATGTTTTGCCTTTCAAATATCTTATAACCATTGCGGACAGCACGCAACAAGTGCCGTTCACGCCTTTTATTGAAATTTTGTTTATTTTACTGCTCTTTCAAATTTTATACGAGGTAAGTTTGCGCTTGCCAAGTTATTTGGGGCTGGCAACATCTGTTGTTGGAGCTCTTATTTTGGGCGATACTGGCGTTAAGGCAGGGTTAATTTCTCCGCCAGCAGTTATTGTTGTTGCCATTGCAAAAATTGCCTTATACACCGTGCCAGAGCAGTCGTCACAGATAACAATTTTGCAATATGTATTTTTGCTTATAGGGGCGTCATTGGGGCTTTTGGGGCTGATTGGCGGCATGATTTATTTTCTTGCCTATGCCAACAGTGTGGAAAACTTTGATACGCCATATCTTGCACCATTTTCACCTTTTATATTGTCAGATAACAAAGATGCACTCTTTAAAGTGCCGCTTGAAGAAATGACTAATCTGCCAAAGTCTTTTAAAAACGAGAACAAGGAGAGGTTTGATGAGAGTTCTGGACAGGAACATTAATGCTTGGCAATTTGGCATTTTAATTTTTATACTTATGTTTGCCAACAAAATGCTTGTTTTACCTTCTTTGCTGTTTGAAGGCGCAAAGATGCAGGGCTTTTTTATTGTCGTTTTTCTTTTCGGCTTGGAGATGGCTTTGTTGGGGCTGTTTTTCTATCTTAAAAAGCAATATCCAACAGAAAGTTTTGCACAAATTTTGCAATATAAGTTTAAAAACGTGGGAAAAGTGATTTTTTATACGCTTTTTCTTGTGTTTTTTCTTTCAAAAGCGGTGCTTTTATATAATGTTACATACATTTTCTTCCGCAATATGATTTACAAAGATACCAGCAATTTTCTTATTTTGTTTTGCTTTTTGCCAATAATTAATCATCTTGCAATTTCAGGGCTGCGGGTTATGGGCAGAACTGCACAATTATTTTTTCCTGTCATGCTTTTGATTGTTACATTTTGCATTGTGGTGGGCTTTTTTGGAATAAACAGCACCGTAATTTGGTTTGATGTGCCTTTTATTAAAATTTTAGGCACTCTTTTAAGGCATATTGCGCCATTTGGCGATATGTTGTTTATTTTTATCATCATGGACAAAGTTGTCATCAAAAAAGGGCAGTGGAAGATTGTGTTTTCTTTAACTGGCACTGCAGCGGTTTTTGTAATTTTAATTAACTTAATTTATATGCTCTCTTATACATATACCTCTTTCATGCATCCATATGCCATTTTTGAAATTATGAGTTTTGTTCGCGAGTATGGGGGACTGGGCAGAATTGATATTATTTCTATGATTGTGATAATTTTGTTCGCATATTTTCACCTTGCAATATATCTTAAAAGTTTTATGTTGTGCTTTGAACAGGTTTTTCCAAAATTAAATTGTATTTACAGCCTTGTGACCTTTAATTTCATTTTTGTTATAATTGTGATATTTTTTATCATCAATTTGGAGACGACGGTGGTGTTCGGCGAGCAGATTTTGCCATATGTGATTGTTATCCCTTATTTGCTTTTGCCAATTATAGCGGTCACGTGCCTTTTTAAAAAGCGCAAAAAGGAGGGCAAATGAAGTATTTTTTCACGCAACTTTACAAAACGCCCATGTTTTTTGTGTTTGTGCTTATGGTTGCTTTTTATGGCTTTCATGCTCTTGGAAGAACGGCGGAAATAAACCAATATGCAGTTGTTACTGCGGTGGGCATTGACATGGCGGAGGAAGAAGAAGGAGAGCAGTTATACGAGGTTACACTGCTCACTTTTATCCCTGTTGCACAGCAATCCTTTACGGAATCTTACAAGGTTTTTAATGCAAAGGGCAGAAGTGTATCCGAAGCCATGGATTTGGCAAGTTTGAACATTGGTCGCGAAATTGGCTTGTCGCATATAAAAATAATTGTTTTAAGCAAAGAGTTGATAGAAAACGGACTGCACAAATTTTTGGATTATCTTTCCAGAAATGTGCAGGTTGCATCCAGCACCAAAGTTGTTGCAACGGATAGCACAGCCAAAGATTTTTTAACAACAGCACAAAATCTTGATAACGAAAGTTCCATTAAGGTTAGTGAGCATATTATGTATAACTCGGAATACATTTACTCCACTGAAAGTTCTTTGGAAACATTTTTTAAAGGCACTTTTGGCCCTACAAAAGTGGGGCTTATGGCGTGCCTTTCTCCTAAATCGCCAGACGAGCAAACCATGCCAACAGCCGCTTCCGACAGCCAGGGCGCAGGCGAGGAAAAGTCAGGCAGCTCTGGCGGTTCTGGCACCTCAACGCAAGACATGATAACGCAGTGCCATGTATATGTTTTTAAAGAGGGCGAACTTGTTGTCACGCTTGGCGAGCGCGAAATGAAAAAGGTAAACTTTGTTTGTGGAGATTACACCGATGGCTCTATACAAGTGAAGAACATATCAGATAAGCATTTTACAAATGCAAATGTTACATTTGAAATTTTTGGCAAATCTATGAAATACAATGTGAGTTATCAAAACGGAATACCTGTTATAAACATTGATACCAGCCTAACTTTGCGCATGAGCGAAGTGGAAGATGAAACAGGGATGGTAAAAGAGAATGTGGAACTTTTTGTTATATCGCCAGAAGCAACCAAAGCCATTGAAAGGAAAGTGAAGCAGTCTATGGCAGAAGGCATAAACACCATGAGGGAGAATCAGGTGGATATTGCGGATTTTTACACCTTGCTTTATAACAATAATAAGCAGGCATTTAAAAACTTTTTAGACAGTTTGGAGGACCCAGAAGACTATCTTAACCGCATTGTTTTTAAAATAGGTGTGCGCATTTTGGCAAAATAAAAAAACTTGATTAAAAGCCCTCGACAAATTTTCACAAGAATATTTTTTGATTTGCCGCTTGTTTTGTTGTTTTTATTTTTTATTTGTGCTAAAATCTACTTGTATTATGCAAATGAGCATAAGATTTCTTTAAGGAGTTTGTATGAACGAAAAGAAACAAGGCGGATTTAAACTTTCTTATATCATTGTCATTTTGGTGGCAGTGCTGCTTTTGTGCTTGCTTTTTGTAGATTTTGGCGACAATGGTCGCAAACTTTCGCAAACGGAAGTTTTGCAAGCTGTGGCAGGGGATTTTGACGATGGCGATGAAAAGAATATTCAGGCAACATATATTTACTACAAAAATGGCACTGGATATATTCTTGTTGAAGGCTCTAAATACAAAACCAATCAAGTGCCTTCCTATTCTGACTATTATTTTAAATATGACGCAAGTGGTGCAGACGGATTTATTAAAGACTTGCGCCAAGCCATAGAGGTGGGCAATTTGCCTATCGAGGTGGAATATGCCCCAGCAGGAATTAACGCTTGGGATATTATTGTTCCAATTTTGTATGTTGGCTTTGCAATTTTAATCTTCTACCTTTTCTATCGCATGATTGCTGGCGCTAACCGAGGTGCTATGAACTTTGGCAAAACCAAAGTGAAAACCTATCAAATGTCAAAGGTTAAATTCTCCGACATTGCTGGCATGGATGAGGAAAAGGCGGAACTGCAAGAAATTGTTGAGTTTTTAAAGAATC
>CANQCE010000051.1 GCA_947589655.1 uncultured Clostridia bacterium
TGGTGCAGGAATTTCAATGCCAACCTCTGGGTCATAACCATCGCCACCTTCAAGTTCAATTGTTTGGCTCTTTTGCAATGTTGAACTGATTGATGGGGCTTCGATAATCATTCTTGTTTCAACAGTATAGTGTTTAAAGTAAACAACCATATTGTCTTTGCCGTCTTTAACCCTAAAAGCAACTTGGTATTCGCCTGCATGGGAAGCAACAAAACTGCCGCCATGAACTGTGTAGGTTAAGCTCAATGTGTCACGGCTTTGATAATCGCCAGCAACTTCAATTGTAGGAACTTTTGCATCTTCTTTAAGATAAGTTACTTCAATGTCATAGTCCATATATTCAACTGCATCGTCCATGTAAGTGAGTGTTGGAAGCAAAACTTCTTCACCGCGATAAATGGTCGCTTCTTCCAAATCTTCATAAGGGTCAACAGCCTTAATCAATGTTGGTGGAATTCTGTCAACTGTGTTTGAAATGTCAACTGTTTCAAAATAAACGCCCGCATTTCCGTTATCGTCATAAACGAAAACTGCAATTTGCAATTTTTGTGCAATAGGTGTTTCGTTTTGAACTTTAACAGCATAATCTCTTGCTTCGGTAAGGTCAATTGAATAAGTTGAAGCATTTGTGTCTGTAATTTCAAGATATCCGTCTTTATCATCTTTGTGATAATCTTTATATTTCTCTGTCAATCTAACGCTGTTATCATCAAAATCGTCAGCGATATCTTTCCAAAGTTCATTTAAGTTCTGAGTTTCTCTTGTTCCTTCGCCTTCTGTTTTATTTAATGTGATAGGGTTGCCCTTTTCGTCAAGATAACGATACATTGTTCTAACAAAAATTCTTGTATCTTGATTGTCGCTTGCTGTTGGGGCATTAAATGTTACAGTGGCTGTGGATTGATATGTGTCTTTCAAAGATGTTGAGAATGTTATAGTAGGCGCTGTATCATCTGAATTTGAAGATACAATTTCAATGTCAACCTCTTTGTGCGTGGATTCATTTCCTGCTGCGTCTTTAACAACATATTCAATCACATATTGGTCAAGGCCAAAGCCGCCATTGCTTTCGGAAGCGCCAAATGTTTTGTCAACATCAATGTAAGCAAAGCCTGCGGTCTTAGCTTCATCGGATTTGAACCAATCAAGTGCTTGCGCTTCGTTGGCAACATTTTTATCATTAAAATAGTCCTCTGCTTTGAAAAGTTCATACAAAGTTTTATAGTTTGCTTTGTCAACAACAATTTTGTAGTTATGTGAAGCAAAATATGCGAGCATCTTTACGTTTGTGCCCTTATCGTCATCGATAATTTGTTTCTTTTCATTGTCAACATAACTACGAAGGTCGTTTCTCAAGAAATAGTTATTGTTTTTTGTTTCTTTCCAACCAGTGTAGTTGAACACAAGGTTAAAGTTGTCATAATCTTTAATTGTCATTTTCAAAACGTCATCATGAGTGATAATTCTTCTTTCCATTTCAACACCCTCTGTGTTGTATTTGGAGTGATTATCTTTCATGCCAATAGCGTAAACAATAACGCCGCTGGATGGGGCATAACGCCTTGTTTTATAAACCTCGTCTTTATATTCGTCACTTTCGCTGTAAACTGAAGCATCGTAAACAATTGGAGTTGGCGCTTGCAAATCTTTTACACCATTGTTGCTGTTTGTAAACTGATAAGCAAGTTTATCGCTAGTAACCTCTTTTCCATAAAAGTCTGTGATTTTATATTCAAATGAATAAAAACCGTCTTCAAGTGGAGTGAATTTTGTTGCATCTTTCAAAGTGCCATCTGCGTTCACAACATCAGCATACAAATCTTTGTGTTCAATCTGGGTAAGGTCTTGTGTGTATTTATCGTTTAAATTTTTCTTGTAATAAACTTTAACAGAATATGCCACGTCAACAGATTCGCTTGCTGGTTTTGTCTCCGAAGATGTTACACCTTCTGCTGTTGGCAATGTGCTTTCAACGCCTGTTTGGCCATTGTCAACCCAATCTGAAGACAATTTTAAATTAAGTTTGTAATCTGTATAATAAGTTGGTTTGTCACCGTCTGCATAAACCTGAATTTCTTTTGTTGTGGATGTTACAAAATGCCCCTCACCTGTTGGCTGTCCTTCAGCATCAAGGTTTCTAACATAATAAGCGTATTTTACAACATACTTGCCTGCGCCATAAGCTGTATCTTTGAAAACATCACCTTTAACAACAAACTTGCCATCTTGGGTTTGTGTGAAATACTTGTCGCCAAGAGAACTTGCGTTTGTTCCGCCGCTGACGCTAACAACAACATATTTTGCAGCAGGACTTGCTGGGGCTGCATTGATATAGAACGCAACATCATCTTCTGTTTCGCCTTCTTCGTTTTTAATTTGTGGAAGGGAAACTTGCAAATCTCTGTAACTTTCTCCAGACCTTGCATAATAAAGGTCAATCAAACTTGGCATAACCACCGACTTGTTAACAAAGTTGAATGATGCGCTTGAAAGAGTGCTGGTAACGTTAAGTTGATAACTGTTTTCAACAACCTCTCCGTCTTCTTCTTGATAAGAGTAAGAATATGTTATCACATACGTTCCAACCTCATCGGCTGTAAAACTACTTTTGTCCTCTGAAAGACCAACCTCTTTGCCTAAAAGAGTAACTTTAACTCCTGAAGCCTTAATTGTGGCAGTTGTTTCGTCTTTATCCTTCACCTCTTTGTCAGCTGTCTCTGCAGCACCAACAACAAGTTTTTTGCTGCCACCAATGTAAGCGTTTGGAATTTTATAAACGCCGCCCTTGTTTACAATGGTTGAAACTTCTTCCTTCACGCCGCCAATGGTCAGAGTGTGATAATCGTCAACCTCTATCGCATCTCCGCTTGCAGCAAGAGCAACAAGGCCATTAACTGGAAAACAAAGCACCGACAAGGTGAACGCCAGCAAAACTATAAGCCCTCTGAATAATGCGTTGTGTTCTTTTCTTTTAACTTTCATAATTGCTATTCTCCTACTTGTGTGTTATAACACACATATTGTAACTTAATTTCGCCTTTCAAGTCAAACAAATTTCATGCAAGGATGCTGAAATTTACAAATATTTTGCGTGGCGAAAAAATTTCTATGTAAAAATAAAAGCACTAACTTTGTCGAAAAAGACAAAAAGCAGGCGTTAAGCGGCCTGCTTTGCTTTTTTTAGATGTTATATGCCACTTTCACGCCAGGTCCCATGCTGGAAGCAAGTGTTACATTTTTGATATATTGTCCTTTTGCTGCAGCAGGCTTTGCTCTGACAATGGCGTCCATAACAGTGTTGAAGTTTTCAACAAGCTTTTCTTTTCCAAAACTCTTTTTGCCAATGATAACGTGAATGTTGTTGGTTTTGTCCAAACGATATTCCACCTTTCCGGCTTTAACATCTTTAATTGCTTTGGTAACATCTGGAGTAACTGTGCCACTCTTTGGGTTTGGCATCAAGCCTTTTGGCCCAAGAATTTTTGCAATGCGCCCAACAACGCCCATCATATCAGGGGTTGTGATGCACACATCAAAATCCAGCCAGCCGCCGTTAATCTTGGCAACCATTTCTTCAGCGCCAACATAGTCAGCACCTGCTTTTGTGGCCTCATCAGCCTTATCTCCACGAGCAATAACCAGAACGCGAACGCTTTTTCCAGTTCCATTTGGAAGAACAACCACGCCACGAACTTGTTGGTCAGCGTTTCTTCCGTCAACGCCAAGGCGAACATGAAGTTCAACGCTTTCGTCAAATTTTGCGGTTGATGTTTTTATTACATTTTCAATTGCATCTTGCACGTTGTAAGAAACCTGTCTGTCATAACTTTCAAGAGTTTTTTGATATCTTTTTCCTTTCATAACGCAACTCTCCTTAATCAACCACTTCAACGCCCATAGACCTTGCAGCACCTGCAATCATGGACATAGCACTTTCAATGCTTTCAGCGTTAAGGTCTGGCATTTTTGTTTCAGCAATCTTTCTGATTTGCTCTTTTGTGATTTTTCCGACTTTTTGTTTGTTTGGTTTTGCAGAGCCTTTGTCAAGACCGATAGCCTTTTTGATAAGCACTGCTGCAGGTGGAGTTTTAAGTTCAAATGTGAAAGACCTATCATCAAAGATAGTAATCACAACGGGAATAATAAACCCTGCCTGCTGAGCGGTTTTGTCGTTAAATTCTTTAACGAAAGCCCCAATGTTGATACCATGAGGTCCAAGAGAAGAACCTACTGGTGGTCCCGGAGTGGCTTTGCCCGCTTCGAGTTGTAATTTTACAACTGCTTTAACTTTCTTTGCCATTTTTGCCTCCTTTATGTGGTGAATTGAGCCTTGGCATTGGCTCTCCCACAAAAATTGCCAGTTTAATGTCTTGACAGGGACAATATTTTCATGAAAATTGGGTTAAATTTTCAAAAAATATCAATTTTATTGTTGCACTTTGTGAATTTGTTCCAGTGAAAGTTCCACATTGTTTTCTCTGCCGAACATTTCAACCGTCACGGTCACAAGCCCTGCTTCAGGATTTACGGAAACAACCGTTCCTATTTGCTTGTCAAGTGGCCCTTCGATAATTTCCACTCTGTCGCCCACGGCAACATCTGTTTCCACTTTAATTTTTTCAAGGCGCATTTTAATAACTTCTTCGTCAGTAAGCGCCAACGGCCTGCCTTTTGGGCCAACAAAGCCTGTTATTCCACGCGTGTTTGTTATGTTGTGCCAAAGGTCATCGCCATAAATCATCTTTACCAAAAGGTAACAAGGCATACTTTTGCGTGTGACAAGTTTTTTCTTCCCGTTTTTTTCTTCAATAACATCTTCTTCTGGAATTAAAATGTCAAATATTCTGTCTTGCAAATTAAACTTTTTAACAACGGTTTCCAAGTTCTCTTTTGCAACATTTTCGTAGCCAGAAAATGTGTGCAGAACATACCATTTTGGTTCAGTTGAATAAATATACTCCATAAACTCTCCTTAAATTTTTGCCCTTATTAAAACAACAAGCCAACAAGGTAGCCTAAAAGCGTGTTCACGCCAAACAAGAAAAGCCCAAAAATTACAACAAAAGCAATGACAATGCCGGTTTTCTTAACAACTTCTGGAAAAGTTGGCCATGTCACTTTTTTAAGTTCAGAAAGTGTTTCTTTGGTCTTTTTAACAACCCCACCTTTCTTTTCCTTCTTTTCTTTTTTCTTGCCTTTTTTGTCGGCAGTTTTGTCTGCTTTGGCATCTTTCAATTTTGTGTTTTGTTTAACATTGGTGTTGTCATTTTCACTTGCCACAACGCCCTGAGAAATTTCGTCTTCTTTTAAAGACTGTTTTTCTTGCAAGTTTGCGTCAAGTTTTTTTTGTTTCTTTGACATAACATCTCTCCCGAGCTCTCAAAATAAAAGAGCAATTATTTTGTTTCTTTATGTTTTGTTCTTTTATTGCATCTAGGACAAAACTTTGTTATTTCAATTCTTTCAGCATTTGCAGAAGTGTTTTTCTCGGTGGAATAGTTCCTTTCGTGACATTCTGTGCATTCAAGAGTTATTATTTTGCGTTTTGGTGCTGCCATAATCTTCTCCTAACAAAAAAACTAACACCCTTTTCGAGGAAGTGTCAGCCATAATATACCACATACAAAAGCCACAAGTCAAGTGTTTTTTTAAACTAATTTAAATTTTCCAACAAAAAAGAGGGTCTTCCCCTCTTACACTTCAACATCAACTTCTGCATCAATCAGCATAACTGTTTCGTTTTTATTTAGTTTCTCTAATAATTTGTCCATTTTGGATGGCAAATTAAAATCGGTTTCATATTTCATGGCATAAGAAAAATAAACCTTTAAAAGCTCTCTTGCGCGAATGTATGCCTCTGTTATATTCAAGCCGTCTGTGTAGATGTTTAAATCTGGAAACAGAACTTGATAACTGTCATCATTGGCATCTTTAACAAAAATTGCTGGATATACAAAATTTATGTTTTTTTTCATAAGCCCTCTCATAATCCGACTACATTTATAAGTATATTTTACCACAATACTGAAAAAAAACAAAACAATTTCAAAAAAAATATCACAAATTGTGACATTTTTCTTTAAAATTTATCTTTCGTTATCTCTATCTGTTTCGTAAAAAGGTTTATCAAACAAAACACTTTTTGCAACATCTCTGCCTTTTGACCCTTTAAGTTCTTCTTGCAACGTTTCCATGTTTATATCTTTAACACTTGCCCCAATAACATCGCCCGCTGCATCAACATAATATTCTGTTTTTGCAAGTTTGCCATTTTTTATGCCAAATTTAATTCTTCTAACAATATCAGAGCCACCATTGTATGAATTTTCCACAGCCATTCTTGCTGCAACTTTATCCCTTGGAACATAAACCAGTCCGTCCGCGCCAATTGTTGTTACCCCATCTCCGTTATAACCTCTAACTGAAGATGCAAAATCTTTTTTATTCATATTTTACCTCCTGTGCAATCTCATCTAGTTGCCTTTATCATAACATATTTTTTTGCATTTGTAAATACCTTTTTCAAAAATTTTTTAAAAATTTTAAAAACCTATATCGCCCATAATAAAAGAGGAATAAATCTATATTTATATAAATTATAACAATGTTTGAAACTTATTAGAATTTTGAAATGCCGCTTGAAGTTTTTGCACAACTTTACATTTTTTCAACAGACGAAATGCCAAGTGTCCAGAGCGCTTTTTCAAGGCACGCCTTCACCAAACTGCAAAGCGCCAGCATGCTTTGTTTGCGACCCTCATCTTTCTCGGACAATATTTTTTGATTGTTATAAAGTGTTGAAAACGCACTTGCAAGGTCAAAGGTTGCAAGGCAAAGTGAGTTTAACGAATATGCATCATATGAGATTTTGTAAGAAGAATTTAACTTTAAAATTGCCAAAGCAATGTTACGCTCGTCAGCAGTTGTAATTTCAACTTTTCCACCCTTAAAATTTGCTTTTGAAAGCAGCGAGTTTATTCGCGCAATGGTGTATTGAATATAAGGTCCTGTTTTGCCGTCAAAAGAGAGGAATTTGTCAATGTCAAAAATGAAATCTTTGTCAACCGTGTTAGAAAGTTCCCCAAATTTCAGTGCGGCAACGCCAATTTTTCGAGCGAGTTCTTGTTCACCAACAATGCCGTTTGCTTCAAGTTTTTCGCTAGCCTTGTCCACAAGCATGCCAACCACATCTTTCAAGCGCAC
>CANQCE010000052.1 GCA_947589655.1 uncultured Clostridia bacterium
TGGCGAACTCCCTTGTCGCACTGAGTTTGGAGTCGGAGACAATGGTGAGTTTTCCGCAAGCGATTGCTTCAAGGCAAGAGAGCCCTTCAACTTCGGTGTCTGCTGGGTGAATGTAAAGGTCAGCAAAGTTAAACAGAGAAACCACTTGTTCGCGAGATAAAAATTGAAAAACAGGGTAGTTAGGCAGTTTTTTAGAAATTTTCATGATGTGGCTTTTTGTTGGACCTTTTCCGCCAAAGATAAGTTGAATTTTGTCTTTATATTTGCTTTGCAAAACCGCCTTGATAATTAAATCGTGGCGTTTTTCGCGAGAAAATCTGCCAACAAAACAAATTACAAACTTGTCTTGGAAAAGGGTTGGCTTATTTTCTTTTTTCATGCGATACATATCATTATATCCGTTTGAAATTACGTGCAAGTTAGACTTAAACTTGTGCTTTTGCAAAGTGTTTGCCACCATTAAAGATGGGCAGTGAATGTGCTGAATATATCTGTAAGTTTGGTGATAGAATTTGTGCCAAATAGAAGCGTTCACTGGCTTTACGTGTTCCATATAAATTGTGCTTGTAATGTTTTTTGGAACAAGGTGGAAAGCGGCGGTGCAAGGAACGCCCAACTCTCGGCAAAGTTGAATTGTTTTGTAGCCAAGTTTGAAAGGCATATAAACGTGCACAACGTCTGCCCCTTGAATTGCTCTGGTTAAAACTTCTCTGTCTGGCTTTGCAGGGGTGAAACCTTGCGAATGAACAATTTTGTTGATTGGCTTCCCAAAATTCCTTTCGTTCAGTGCGTAGGCTGTGTTATTTGCGTTGTCAATGGAAACAACCCTTACAGTGTGCCCAAGCGATACAAGCCCATTGTAAAACCTTTGTGCCGATGTGCTTGTGCCGTGCGTGTTAAGATAAAATTGGTCTGTTACAAGTGTTATTATCATAAAAAAATCCTTTTACAATTAAATTAAACAAAAATAATTTTGTTAATTAAATTGTAACACTTTTTTAACAAAATACAAACAAAAATGAACAAAAAACAAAAAATTTAAAAAATTTTAATTATTTTTTTTAAACGCTTAAAGCACAATATTTTTTTAAATAAGCTGACTGATTTATTCCGTCTTCAACAAAAAGATGTGTAACTTGATTATAAAAATAGAATGAGTTTGAAAGATTGTGCACCATAAAAATTTCTATATTATTGGTCTTTGAAAATTGCAATGCATAACAAATTAAGTTTGCTGCATCGTTTGAAAAAAAGAAACTTTTGCGTCCAGCCTTTACAAGTTCGCGAAAAAGTTTTTTTATATTTTCATAATCGGCGAATTGATGAGATGAGTGAATGTAAACTGTGTCTGGAAGGGTGCTCTCTAAAATTTGACTGCTCATTTTTTCTCCTTAAATTAATAGATAGTTTCTCATATTCTATATTACACCATATTTTTTTGGAATTACAAGCAATTTTTAATAATTTCAGAAATAAGCGGAAATAAATTATAAGACTAAAATAAAAAAATAGGGGAGGTTTTTATGGCAGATATTAAAAACGAATATAGAAAATTTTTTGTAGAAAGGCTAAGTTATTTCAGGGTGCAAAGCAAACTTTCTGGGAGAGAACTTTCAAATCGCATGGGGAAATCGGATGGCTATATTGCAAAGTTTGAAATGGGCGGAGTGAATATGCCGTCAGAAACTTTAATGGACGCAATGACAATTTTAAGCGTTCCGCCAGAAAAGTTTTTTTGCAAGTATCCAGAAAAATTTGAGGAAGAAGCGGAACTTTTGGAAAAATGGCGTGCACTTTCGGATGAAAACAAAAAGTTTTTTATGACCATTCTTGAAAAGTTAAGATAAATTATAATATTTTTTCTTCTGCACAAACTATTTGCAGGAGTTTTTTATGGCAAAAATTAAAACGGCAATTCAGTTTGGGCTGGTGTATATTCCAATCACACTGCACTCTTGCACCAAAAACACGGACATTGGCTTTAACCTGATTCATAAAAAAACAGGGCAGAGAATAAAGTATAAAAAAACTTGCGAAAACTGCCCAGCAAAAATTGCGCCAGAGGATATTGTTAAGGGCTATGAATATGAGCGCGACAAATATGTTATTTTAACGCCGCAAGAACTGAACAAACTTAAAACCAAAAAGGACGAAAATATTGAAATTTTGCAATTTTCTTCGCTCGGCGAAATTGACCCAATTTTTTATGAGGACAGTTTTTATGTGGAACCCACTGGGGCAAAAAATGCTTATGCGCTGCTTTTAAAGGCCCTTGAAAGCGAGAAAAAAGTGGGCATTGCCAAAGCGGTTTTGGGGCAGAGCGAAAGTTTGCTGGCATTGCGTGCAATAGATGGCATTTTGGTGATTTCAAAACTTCATTTTTCGGATGAAATACAGGAAAATCCTGTGCAAAAGCCATCAGAGACTATTAAAAAAGAGGAACTTGAACTTGCGAAAAAACTGATTGTGAACATGACTAAAAAATTTGATATTGCCGCTTACAAAAACGAATATAAAGAGCGTTTAAAAAAGGCAATTGACGATAAGATTGCTGGGCAAGAAATTCAGACGCCAAAGGCGGCGAAACCTAAAACAATCACCAATCTTATGGAAGCACTCCGCCAGTCCGTTAAAACCATTGATGACGATGATGATAACGGAAAAATTGTGCGCCTAAAGCCTCGTAGCAGCAAAAAAGCATCTTCCAGATAGGAGGATGTTTTTTTAATAAAAAGTTTTTCAGTTTTACATTCTTTTTGCAAAATAAATTGCACAATTTATTGTATATCTTGAAAATTTGTTGACACGACAACAAATTTTGTGGTATCATAAAAAAGAGGTGGTTTATGGAACAAAGATATGACCTTTTTACAGGCTTGATATTAAACATTTCGCGTTGTATTCAAAAAATAAAGAACACAGAGATGTCTGCCTTTGGCTACAAAGGCAAGCAGGTGCAATGCTTGTTCACTCTTTACAACTGCCATGGTGGTGCAAGTTTAAAGGAACTTTGCGAAAGGTGTGACGAAGATAAAGGGGCGATGTCGCGAACGATTAAAGAACTTGTGGAGAACGATTTGGTTTTTGTGGAAGAAAAAAATGAGCAAAAATACAAAAATCCTGTCAAACTTACAGAAAAGGGCAAATCTTTTGCCAAAATTGTGTCTGACAGAATTTCCCAAATGCTAGATGCGGCAAGTGTGGGAATTTCGGACAAAGAGCGTGAGGTGTTATACAAGTCGCTCGGGTGCATATCTGGCAATTTAACAAAAATTTGTGAAAATTATGGGGTGAAAAATGATTAAAATTTTAGTTGACAGTGCTTCGGACATCACACAGAAAGAAGCAGAAGAAATGGGCATTTATATGGTGCCAATTGAGGTGCGTTTTGGAGAAGATGTTTTTTTTGACGGAGTAAATCTTTCCAAAAAGGAGTTTTATGAAAAACTTATTGAAAGCAGCGAACTTCCAAAAACAAGCCAGATAAACGAGTTCAGGTTTGAAGAAGAATTTAAAAAACTTACGCAAAATGGTGACGAACTTATTGTGATAACCATTTCTTCCAAACTTTCTGGGACTTTTGACAATGCAAAACGTGCGGCAAAAGAGTTTGGCGAAAAAGTGGCAGTTGTTGACAGTTTAAACGCCGCAATAGGCGAGCGAATTTTGTGCGAATTTGCACTTAAACTTATTTCAGAGGGCAAAAGCCTTGAAGAAATTGTTAAAATTTTGAACGAGAAAAAGAAAAACATTCAGGTTATTGCGCTTTTGGACACTTTAAAATATCTGAAAAAAGGTGGACGAATTTCGGCGGTGGTTGCTCTTACTGGAGAGATATTTTCGATAAAGCCTGTTGTTGCGGTGATTGACGGCGAGGTTAAACTTGTTGGCAAGGCGATAGGTTCCAAAAAGGGCAACAATCTTTTGATGCAACTTGCAGAAAAAAGCGGCGGCATTGATTTTTCCATGCCGTATGGCTTAATTTATTCAGGACTGAGCGATGAAATTTTGCAAAAATATATCAAAGACAGCGAAAGCCTTTGGAAAGACAATGTGAAAGATGTAACAAAAATTCCAATTCACATGCTGGGCAGCACAATTGGAACTCACATAGGCCCAGGCGCTATTGGCGTGGCATTTTATTCACTGGGCAAGGATATTGAAAAATAATAAAAATAGGGGGTTAATGAAACTTAAATAAAAAATGAGTTTGCTTATCTGGTGGATTGCCAGGGCGCGCTTTGGGAGTGAAACGGACAACGAGCACGAACACTTACTCTGGACATGTCCAGGGTTCTGTTTGCGAAGCAAACGCAAAATCTTTGATTTTGCAGAGCCCCATGGCAATAAAAAAAGCCTAAACGGCTTGTTTGGTGGATTGCCAGGGGCTCGAACCCTGGACCCTTCGATTAAGAGTCGAATGCTCTACCAACTGAGCTAGCAATCCAAATGCTTTCAATTTTCTCGGCAAGAAAAAACTATGTGTATTATACTACACATTTTTTTTATTGTCAATCAAATTTCTAGATTTTTTTAATCTTCCAAGTCGTCTATTTCAATGCATCCATGCAAGTTTTCAAAATCTCGTATCACTCTTTTAATGGCGTATTCAATTTCTTTGTTCTTGCTTCTTCCGTTATATGTTGCCATAAATTGAACCTTTCGCAGCAAAGATTTTGAAATTCTAAGTGTAAATCTTGGCAGTCCGCTCATTTTAACCTCCCATAAGTGAAATTTTACAAGAAATGCATACAAATTACTTAAAAATGCCGTCACTTATTCGTCATTATTCGACACAATTCGACATTTTGAATTTTTTATATTTGTGTCAAAAAAGTTGGAGGCTTTGTATAACTTAATATGGAAAATTTAAAGATTATAAATGAAAAGCGTTTAATAGAGAATATTTCATATTTTGGCAACAAAAAAATCTGTGCAATGGTGAAATGCAACGCATATGGGCATGGCTTAAAAGAGATTGTCTCCGCTGCGGAAGAACATGTGTCTTCTTTTGGGGTTGTAAGTGCTTATGAAGGCAAACAGGTGAGAAAATATACAGACAAACCTATTATTATTTGGAGTGTGACGGAAGATTTTTCGGCGTGCAAGAAATATGCGCTTCAATTTGTTGTGGATGACGAAAAAGATATTAGAAAAGCGGTAAAGTTAAATATCGAAGATTCTATGCATTTAAAAATAAATTGTGGAATGAACAGATTTGGAGTGAAAAGTGAAATTGCCTTGCATCAGATTGACAATATTCTGCAAAATGATGGCATAACATTGAATTCCATCTCCACACACTTTCCGATTACAGAAAATAAAAGGGAAACTTTAAAAAACTATCAGCAATTTTTGCGGCTCAAAAGCATAATCACTCAAAATGCATCAGTTTGTTTTGGAGGAAGCGGAATTTATGATTACAATTTCAATTTTCAAATTTTGCGTCTTGGAATTGGCATGTATGGTTATGGCCACAAAAATTTGAAGGGCGTTTTACGCTTGAAATCGTATGTTAAAAAGGTGTTTTTTGCAAGGCGAGGGGAAACTGTAGGTTACAGCGCTGGTTACACGGTGCAAAAAGATGGCTTTTTTGCCGTGGTGCCAGTGGGATATGGCGATGGTTTGCGCCGAGCATTAAGTGGAAATTTTTATGTTAAAATTAACAACAAAAAGATGCCCGCCGTGGGCAATATTTGCATGGATTGCTTTTTTGTTAAGGTTGATAAAAATGTGAATGTTGGCGATGAGGTTGAAGTTTTTTGGGATGCCGATAAATTTGCAAAAATTTGCGGAACAATTCCTTATGAAATTTTAACAGGCTTTTCAAATTTTAGAGGGAAGGCAATTTTGGAAAAAGATTAAAAAAATAGCAAAATTTAAAAGAAATATGCTATAATTTTTTCATGAGAATTGATTCAGGCATATTTAAAGGGCGAAAATTGATTGAAAACAAATATGAACATATTCGCCCAACAACAGATAAAGTTAGGCAGGCGCTTTTTATAAAGTTGCAATTTTTTCTGCCGGGGAAGAAAGTTCTTGACCTTTTCTGCGGAACAGGGGCAATGAGCATTGAAGCATTAAGCCGCGGTGCGGAAAGTGTGACGATGGTTGATAAAGATGCAAGAAGTGTTGCCATGAGCAAGCAAAACTTAAAAAACATGGGGCTGGACGAACAAAAGGTTATTAAATGTGATGCCCTTGTGTTTTTGGACAAGTGTGAGGAGGCTTTTGACCTTATTATTTTGGACCCACCATACAAAAGCGGTTTGTATGGCAAAGTTTTGGACAAAATCTATCAGAAAAAACTTTTATCTTCTGATGGGGTTATTGTTTGCGAACATGCAAGTGTGGACAAACTTGAAAATTCGGACTTTGAAATTTATGACGAAAAGAAATATGGCAACATTACATTAACATATTTAAAAAATAAAAAATAAAAACGCTTTTTGGCACAATTTTCATATGGAACATATATATTTCTATAGGAGAAAATATGTGTGGAATTTGTGCAAGTATTGGCAATGAAAATCAGATACATAATGTAATTTCAGGCTTAAAAAAACTTGACTATCGTGGTTACGATAGCAGCGGAATTGCATTTTTAAACAAAAATAAAATTGAAGTTATAAAAGCGGTTGGGCAGGTAAAAAATTTAGAGAAGAAAATAGGCGAGGACACTTTCGCACAGTTTGTAATTGGGCACACAAGATGGGCAACGCATGGC
>CANQCE010000053.1 GCA_947589655.1 uncultured Clostridia bacterium
GCCGTCAACGGTAAGTTGTGTTGCCGTTGTGGAGTGAATTGTGCTCATCAAGCCTTCTTCTATGCCAAAATTATCGTTGATTATTTTTGCAAGTGGTGCAAGGCAGTTTGTTGTGCAAGATGCATTTGAAACTATCTTCATGTCAGGTGTGTATGTTTCTTGGTTCACACCCATAACAAACATTGGCATATTTTTGCCTGGTGCAGAAACAACAACCTTTTGCGCACCTGCCGTTAAATGGGCTTTGGCAGCATCATACGCTGTAAATTTGCCTGTGCATTCAACAACAACCTCCACGCCGTCAGCCTTCCAAGGAATAAGTTCTGGGTTCATTTCTTCGTGATAAGCAATTTTCATACGCCCAACACAAAGTTTGCCATCTTTAACTGTAACCTTTTCGTCAAAATGCCCATGAATACTGTCATGTTCCAGCAGATATTTTGCATAGTCCACCGAAATAAACGGGTCGTTTATTGCAACAACCTCCACGTCATCACGTTTTGCAGCAATGCGCAGTGTCAGCCTGCCAATTCTCCCAAATCCATTGATACCAAGTTTTACTTTTTTCATTTTATTCTCCTTTTAAATTTATTTTCACACTTCTTCGGCTCTGCCATAGTGCAGTTGCCCTACAGATATTGTGCGCATAAAATTGATAAACCCCATAAACCAGAAAAACGCCGCCAAAATTATCCAAAGCACAACAACCACAACGTTCAGAACCCTGATTGGCAGCAGCGTGCAAATTAACACTCCGCCCACAATGCTTGCAATAAGAAGAAGTGTCCAAAGTGAAAAAACTGTTATGTTTTTGAACCTATTATATTGTTTTTTTACCTGTTTTTCCTCTGCATCAATTTCTTCAAATTCCACCCCAACATATTTGTTAATTCTGCTGGAAAGCGAAAGGTTGCCGTTGGCACGCACGGATGCGAACATATCTTCATTAAAGCAGATTGCGGAGATGTCGTCAAAGAAAGTGAAGGCAAAAAAGCGTTTTACAATTTTTCTGGCAAAGTTTTTAAGCATATTGAAAAATTTGCCATGTTTAGCTTTTAATGTTGCAATTTCTTTGTCAGATTTTGTCAATGCCAAAAACTCTTTTTTCGACAATGGCCTTCTAGCAATTAAAATTTTGCCTTCTTCCATATTGCAAGTGTGCAAAGCGTTTATAATTTCTTCCGTTTTTGCACTTTCCACAAAGGTGTGCAACTCCACATTTTGTAAATTGGAAGAAAAATTTAAGCCACGCCTTATCCCAACAAAAAACTTTACATCTTTGCCTGAGTTTTCTTTGATAAAAGCCTCAAACTTTTCTGGGCTTTCAACAACTGGCAATAAAACATTTATCATTTGCTTACCCCCGAAATTTTTTTAATGCGGCGAGCATGACGCCCTCCGTCAAAACTTGTTGTGAGGAAAATTTTTACAATGCTGATTGCTTTACGCTTCCTTAACCTGCCCGAAATACACAGCACATTGGCATCGTTATCACGTCTTGCAAATTCCGCCATTTTGGTGTTCACGCAAAGCGCTGCCCTTATTTTTGGATTCCTGTTTGCCGCCATTGCCATGCCATTGCCCCAGCCGCAAATAAAAATGCCAACATTATTTTTATCTTCCAAAACCTTTTCAACCCCAAGTTTTGCAAAATCTGGATAGTCAACTGGCTCTTTGCTATAAGTTCCAACATCAATTGTTATAATGTTTTCTTGATTAAAAAAGGTTTTAAGTTCCTCTTTTAATGGATAACCCCTGTGGTCACTTGCCATTATAATCATTTTTCACCTCTCAAAGTTTCTATTTTTTTTAAAAGCATAGTAACATTTTGTTCAATCTGATGTGCGGTGGTTCTGTAAACCTCCAAACTTTGCCCATATGGGTCTGCCGTGGCACCTGCCAAATCTTCAAAACTTAAGCATTTTTTGGAGTTTATCATTCTTTTATGGTCGTTGGTGACGGCAACATAAATAACCGATGGCTTAACTTTTTTTAACTTAACAGATTTTCTGTTTCTCCCATCATAACCCAGGCTTTTAAGCACCTGTGCAGCGTTTTGCGAAATGTTTTCGCCCTTGGCATAAAGCCCTGCAGATGAAAATTTGACATCTTTTATTTTTTGGTCTTTTGCCATTTTTTTTGCAATGCGCTCTGCCATTATTGAACGGCACGTGTTGCCTGTGCAAACAAAACAAATTTCAATCATATTTGTCCTTTTCTTTTGCTGAGAGTTATTGTTGTCCTAACAAAGATATTGTAAACTAAAATTGAAAAAAAACAAAGCGTTTTCACTTTGTTTTATAAAATTATTTGATAGAAACCTTTCTTGGTTTATACAATTTGTCCAAGTTGTATTTTTCACGAACTTTGGCAAGGAAAATGTGCAAGGTGAGATTAACAAAATCAAAAACAATCCACTCGCCTTTAAAGTAGCCTTCAATCTTGCCTTCGTAACTATATTTTTCTGCAATAATGTCCGCCATTTTTTTGCTATCTGCCACCTTGCTGGAAGTGCAAAGAATAACATACTTTTCCTCTCCGCCTTCAGAGAGGTTATACACCGAGATGCTTTTCATTTTGTTCTCTTGCAACAAATTTACAAGTTTTTGTAGTTCCATGTCTTTATTTTAACAAACACAAAATAAATTTGTCAATCAATTTTATTCAGGTTTGTTTAATATACCGTTTTTGTGACAAAAATATACCTCATGAGAAGGTTTAATCTGATTTTGCAAGAGGTCTTAAAATTTCTGCTTATATATTTGTTCACTTTTGTGTGGATTAGGTATTTTCTGCGAAAATTTTATTTGGCAGTGTTTGTATCCTTGGCAATCTCCGCCTGTGTGGATGCCGTTTGGCTGGCTTTTAAGCATTACAAACTTAAAAAAGACGGTTTAAAACTGAAAGAAAAGGAGGAAGCGCAAAACATGTTTTTGTCGCTCGCCTGCAGTGATAAGCCAATTGAATTTTACGCCAAATTGGCAGCAAAGAAGCATAAAAACATTTCACTCCACAAAGATTATCTTGTAATTGATTACAAAGAAGAAAATGTGAAGACCTTGTTGTATGCGGACTTTTCTTTTGACGGCCTAACAGTGGCACGGTTTATGAGTATTTATGCCAAGATAAAAAAAGAACACGCGAGCAAAATTGTGATTTGTTGTAAAAATATAGCGGATAAGGAACTGGGCTTGTTCTGCGCAAACTTTAAAGAAAAATTTTTGCTTTTGGACCAATATGCCACCTACGAAAAACTTTACAAATATTACAATTGCTTTCCGCAAGTTACAAAAACATATGCCACATCCAAAAAGATGGCGTTCAAAGACTTTATGGCATATTCATTCAACAAAAAAAGAACAAAAGGCTATTTGTTCTCAGCGTTTGTGCTGATTTTAAGTGGGCTTTTTATTCCATACAGCATTTATTACTGCGTAGTCGCCTCGCTTTTGATTGTGTTTGCCCTTATATCTCAGTTCAACCCATATTTTAACATAAAAAGCGAAACCGAAATTTTGTAGCAGAAAAATTACGCTTTTGCAGCGGCCTCAAGGCAGTTCAATGTGTTTAAAGTTCTTTCTTGTGGTTTTTTTGTAAAGGATAAAAATGCTGCCAATCACCTGAACAACATCGGCAGAAAGAGAACTGGCAACCTCCTCTGCAATATTTCTGCAGTCCTCACCTGAATTCTTTAAAACTTTAACTTTAACAAGTTCGCGTGCCTCCAAAAGCAGTTTAATGCTTTCCAGCACATTGTCAGTTATGCCCTCTTTTCCAATTTGGGCAACTGGCTCAAGCGCATTGCCAAGCCCCCTTAAAAATGCTCTTTGTTTTGTTGTCAACATAAACTCCCTCCTTTTTCTAAATATTGTGTATTATGTCATGCAATATTATTGCATAATACACCATATATAGCAAATTTTATTTATTCCACATATTCAAATGAGATGTCTTTGATTGTCACCGAGTCGCCTTCTTTCATGCCTTTTTCTTTCAGCATATCAATCACGCCCATTTCTTTTAAAGTCTTTTGAAAATATGCAAAAGATGTTTGGTCAGAAAGCACAACGCCGCGTATTAAACTTTCAATTCTTCCGCCCAAAACCTCAAAACTGCCATCTTGCAACCTTTTAATTTCAATGCTGGTGTTGTCGCGCTTGTCAAAATCCGTTTCTTCCACTTCCAGTGCCGGCCTTTTTGGTATTTTCTTCAGATTTTCCAAAATCTTGCGTTTAAGTTCTTCAATTCCTGTTCTGTTATAAGAAGAAATTGCCATATAGTCTTTCACTTTGGTTTCTTTTATAAATTCGTCTATGCGTTTTTTTAGTTCCGTTTCATCCAAATTGTCGCACTTAGAAAACACAACAATTTGTTTTGTCTGTGTAAGAGATTTGTTATATTTTCCCAACTCGCTGTTTATTATGCGAAAGTCCTGAACGGCGTTTCTGCCCTCGCTCTCGGAAATGTCCACCAAATGAACCAAAAGCCTAACGCGCTCAACATGTTTTAAAAAGTAATGCCCAAGGCCCAGGCCTTCGCTTGCACCTTCAATCAGCCCCGGAATGTCCGCCACAACAAAGGTTTCTCCCAGCACCTCGCACACGCCAAGGTTTGGATAGATTGTTGTGAACGGATAGTTGGCAATTTTCGGGTTCGCGTTTGAAATCACCGAAAGCAGTGTGGATTTTCCAACATTAGGAAAGCCCACAAAGCCCACATCTGCAATGGTTTTAAGTTCCAAAATAATTTCTTTAAGTTCCGTCACCTCACCTGTTTGCGAAAAACTTGGCGCCTGTTTTATGGAAGATTTGTAATATGCGTTTCCATGCCCACCAGCACCGCCTTTCAGTGCAGTAAAGGTCATGCCGTCCTCGCTCAAATCGGCAATTATTTTGTTTGTTTGCGGATTTATAAGCACAGTTCCTGTTGGCACGTCAATAATCTCGTCTTTGCCGTTTTTGCCAGTCTGGTTTTTCTGATGCCCATCCTCGCCGTTGCCTGCCACAAACTTCTTTTTAAAGCGAAATGGATAAAGCGTGTTCAAATCGTTAGTTGCACGGAAGATTACATCTCCGCCCTTGCCGCCGTCACCGCCATCTGGACCGCCATTTGCGTTAAGTTTTGTGCGCAAAAAAGATGTGGAACCTTTGCCCCCATTGCCTGCTTTAATCGAAATTTTAACTCTATCTAAAAACAAGTTTCACCTCTTTTAATTTTAATCTTTTCCGTCTCTTGTAGTATTTGTCGGAGTGGATTCCGCCTTCGCAACAGTTGGTTGAACATTTTTAGCGTTTAATTCTGCCTTTATTGGATGCTTTTTCTCATCATAATCTTCGTCATACAAAGTTACAACTTTTGCATCAAAAACCTTTCTGCCAATATCGTGGTCTTGTAACATTATATAAAACACATCCCAAGGCAGTGCACCCATAGTGAACGATTTTGTAAAGCGGTCAAAGCCCATTCCGTCTGCCAGCGTGATTGTTTTGGTTTTCTCGTCAAAAACAATTTTATCGGCATATTTGTCAAGAAAGTATGCTGCCGTTCCGCAATCGGACAAATCATTTTTGACCGTTATGCCATTTTCTTCCAGCCTTTCGCAGAACAAATCCATAAACTTATTTATCTCGTCAAGAGTAACACTTCTGGCATCACCATTAGATAACACCATTTTTTGAAACATGGTAATTGTAAAATCGTCTTCAAAGCCTTTTACAAACAAATTACCCATTTTATTTCTCCTTTAGTTGTTTTGCATAATTGCAAGATGTTTCATTTTCACACCCTCGAATGTGGGCACTGCCGATTGAACAAGCATTTTTCGCACTCTGGCCGAATGGCTTTGCAAGTGTAACGCCCAAAAAGCACCATTTGATAGTGCAGCCGCGACCACTTGTTTTTTGGGAAGATTTTGCAAAGTTCTTGCTCGCACCTGTTAGGGTCTTCGGTTGCAACTAGCCCCAGCCTGTTGGAAACACGAAGCACATGCGTATCCACCGCAAGCGCATCTCCGCCAAACGCCACCGCAGTGACCACATTGGCGGTTTTTCTGCCAACGCCAGCAAGCGAAAGCAAATCATCAAAATTCTCTGGCACCTCGCCGCCAAATCGGAACAAAATGTCCTCGCTGGCACTTTTAATAGCCTTTGCTTTGTTATGATAAAATCCGCACGAGTGGATTTTTTCTTCCAGTTCTCCAATTGGCATATTCACAAAATCAAGAGGCTTGTTATGCGTTTTAAAAAGTTCGCTTGTCACCTGATTTACACGCTTGTCCGTGCATTGTGCGGAAAGAATCACCGCCACCAGAAGTTCAAACGGAGTGTTATGTTCAAGTTCGCAGCGCGGATTTTCTACCATGGCATCCAAGCCTTTCATAACAAAATCTGCGTCAATTTTTCTCATGGCACAACCCCTTAAATTTAATTTTTTCCGCACCTCACAAACTCCACCTGTTCTCTCACATCCGTTGAAAAGTGCTAGTTTATCCACGACTATCTTCGAAGCCTCTTGCAATGACCTACTTACTCTCACATCC
>CANQCE010000054.1 GCA_947589655.1 uncultured Clostridia bacterium
ATTGACGATATTTCGTCTAGAGGGAAGTTGCCAATTATAGTAGGTGGAACAGGGCTTTACATTAAGTTCAGAAAGTTCCAGCGAGGGCTTTATGAATGTGGGCGGAATTGCAGGCACAATTTCTGGGGCGGCAACGCTTAAAAATGTGCATGTTAATGCATCTATTGTTGGCCTATGTAATGTGGGGGCTGTTGCTGGAAAAATTGAAACCTCAAACCAAACTGTCACATTTACAGATATGGATATTCATGCCAAGTTAAGTGCGATGGGCAGACAACTTGACGAGGTTGACATTGGCGGACTTGCAGGGCTGATAACTGCTGGTTCAAAAGTGGTGCTTAACACAAGCCAGTCGGATAGTTTTGGAAACCTTCAAGGCTTGTATTCAAGCAAAACTTCGCTGACAGAGAGGAACAAAGAACTTGAAAATGATATTGCAGCGGCTGAAAACAGAATTAAAGCACTGGAAAGTGAAAACGAGGTCTTACAACAAGAGATTACTGACGGAAATTATGCTGACGGAAGAAATGAAGAAACAAATACCGCTCAAATTGCCGCAAATGAGGGAATAATTGCCAGATTAAACGACAGAATTGCACAATCGAACACACAACTTGAAAACTGCAAAACGGAGTTAAGAGGGGTTGAAACGGAGATTAGGGCATTTGATGAACAGTTAAAGCAGAGTTTGGGCGCATCAATCTTGAACGATAAGAGCAATAGCGAAGTTAATGTTTACATTTTAAATTATTACAAAACGCTGAATGACAGAGTGAACTCTTTAACGGCTGAGCAGGAGGATTTGACAGCACAATTGCAAGGAGAGCCAGATGATAGAGAGGCTTTGCAAGAGCAGTTGGACACTGTTTCAGAAAACCTTGCAGATGCTAGTTTTAAACTTTTGTGCTGGAAAGAAAGCCTTAGAGAATTGGATGCCACTTTGATAAAAGAAGAAGATGATGAGGTTGATTTGGATGGGCTTACCAGCGTTCTTAAAGAAGGCAACAACAAGGTTATTGCGTTTATTGGGCAACTGAGCACTGGCAAAAACATCTTTGATGTTGAAATTAACACAATGTTATACACATATTCCACACAAGTGAACTTAAATGTGGGTGCAGTGATAGGCAATAATGGCGCACTGAACAACACCTCTGTTTTAGACACTTATTCTTATTTAACAGGCAGAAGCGTGGTTACAGATGTTGGAATTACAAACTACACTGAACAAACCTCCACAGCGGTTGTTACGCAAAATGAAACCGATGGCACGTTATATCTTAACAACCCTACCGTAGTTTTGGGAGGAAGCGTCAACTTTACATCAATAACGCCAACTCAGCGTCCTCACACAAGATGCTACACTTATTGCAACTTCACTTCTGTGGTTTATCTTGACAACACTGTTTCTTCCGCAAAGCAACTGTGCGGACTTAACCTTTACGGAGAATATTGCTTAAGATAATGATTTTTTGAAAATCTTGTTAAAACGCTTGTTTAAAATTAAAAAAATGTGCTATAATCTTGGTATAAACTTGCATAGCAGGCAAAAAGTGAAAATTTTTAAAAATATTTTTAAAAATGTGTTGACAAAAGTAATTAATTTTGGTATAATCAATTAGTTGATTACGCTATATGTTGAAAATTAAACCAATTTAAACTTAAAAATTAGGAAAACTAGGAGTTTTTTTGCCCCTATTTTTCCTTTTTTTTAAAATTTTTAGGAGAGCGGATTATGTTGAATGATATCATGAAAAAACAAAAATTTGGGAAAACCGAAAGATACACTTTTGCACAACTTAAAGATTATATAGAAATTCCACCACTGCTTGAAATTCAGAGGAATTCTTTTGATGACTTTATGCAAAATGGAATTAACGAGGTTTTGCAGGAATTTTCTCCTATTGTGGATTATTCTGGAAAGGCTAAGTTGTATTTCTTAGAGCCTATTATAGACGCAACTCCAAAATACTCTAAAAAAGAGTGCAAAAAGAGAAGCGTGACTTATTCCGTGCCACTTAATGTTAAAACTCGTTTTGTTGTGGAAGAAACAGGACAGGCCGTTGAAGATACCGTGTTCTTGGGCGATATCCCTTATATGACGGATGACTGCTCTTTCATTTTCAACGGTGTTGAAAGGGTTGTGGTAAACCAAATTATAAAATCACCAAACTACTACCTTTTGAAAGACAAGGCTCATGACAATTCAACACTGCATGGGCAAATCATTCCAAAGCGCGGAATGTATATTGAATTTGAACAGGGCGCAAACGAGGTGTTAAAGGTTGTGCTTGACCGTAGGCACAAAGTTACACTTGGGCTTTTCCTTAAATGCTTTGGCTACACCGCAGACGAAATCTCCAAACTTTTTGGTGGGCACAGGCTTGTTAAAAATGTTTTGGAAAAGGAAACAGTGAACACTCAAGAGGAAGCCCTTTTGGAATTTGCCAGAAAAACACGTCCAGCCGATGTTCCTTCTGCTGAGACCACAAGAAGTTATTTGAACCTTTGGTTCTTCTCAGAGCAGTGGTATAACCTTTCACGCGTTGGAAGATACAATTTAAACAAAAAGTTCTCCATTGCAAGGCGAATTGATGGGCACATTTTGGGCGAGGATGTTGTTTCTCCAGACGGCGAACTCCTTGCAAAAGCAGGAACGGCTGTTGACAGTGAACTTGCAAACAAAATTAAAGAAAGCGGTGTGAACGAGGTTTGGGTTCAACTTTCAGACAAAAAACACCTTATTCGTGGTAACAACCGCGTTAAACTTTCAAGTTTCTTCCCTTGTGACGAAAAGAGTTTGGGCATTTTGGAAGAAGTTTACTATCCTGTTCTTGCACAAATTTTGAAAGAGAACAAAACCAAAGAAAAGCGTATGAACGCCATTAAAGAGCACGCCAAAGACCTTATGATTACAACGCTTACTATGGACGACATTTTGGCAGGCATCAGCATGTATTTGGATGTTCTGGAAGGCATTGCAAAAACAGACAAAATTGAACACTTGTCCAACAAGCGCATTGCCACCGTTGGCGAACTTTTCTATGACCATTTCCGCTCTGGCGTGACAAAACTTGTTGCAAACGTTCGTGAAACTTTGCAAGGAAAAGAACTTTCCGAAGTTACACCAAGGCAGATTATTAACCCTAAAGCAATTAACAGGGCACTGCGTGATTTTGTGGCATCATCGCAACTTTCCCAACTTATGGACCAAGTTAACCCACTTTCTGGCATCACGCAAAAACGCCGTGTGTCCGCTGTGGGCCCAGGCGGTATCAGAAAAGAGCGTGCCGATGCCGAAGTGCGCGATATTCACTACACAAACTATGGCCGTATCTGTCCTATTGAAACCCCAGAAGGTCAGGCGATTGGTCTGGTGAACACACTTACAAGTTATGCTCATGTGAACGAGTATGGCTTCCTTGAAACACCTTACAGACGCGTTGACAAAGAGACCGGCAAGGTGTCCGACAAGTGCGAATACTTTATGGCTGATATTGAAGACACCGCATACATTGCACAGGCAACAGAGCCGCTTGACAGCGAAGGTAGATTTATTAACAAACGTGTGGTTTGCCGCCATAAAGACTACGCTTTGGAAGTTCCAGCAAGTCAGGTGGATTTTGTGGATGCATCTCCAAGACAATTTATCTCTGTGGCAACTTCGCTTATTCCATTTGTGAACTCTAACGAAGCGAACCGTGCGTTGATGGGCGCAAACATGCAGCGTCAAGCAGTGCCACTTCTTCGCCCAGAATCTCCAGTTGTGGGCACAGGTATGGAAGCAAAAGTTGCACACGATTGCGGCTACACCACTCTTGCAAAAGAGGACGGCGTTGTGGAATATGTCAGTGCAGATGAGGTTAGGGTTAAAACCTCCAAAGGAAATGTTGACATTTATCCACTTACAAAATTTGATAAAACCAATGATGAAACCTGCTTTAACCAAAAACCATGCGTTGTGAAAGGCGAAAAGGTTAAAAAAGGCGATGTTATCATTGACGGATACTCCACAGAAAATGGCGAACTTGCACTTGGAAAGAATGTGCTGGTTGGCTATATGAACTGGGAAGGATACAACTACGAAGACGCTATTTTAATAAATGAACGCCTTGTTAAGGAAGATGTATTCACATCAATTTGCCTTAAAGTTGAAGAACTTAAATGCCGAACAACCAAACTTGGCGATGAGGTTATCACAAGAGATATTCCAAACCTTGGTGAAGATGCTCTTAAAAACCTTGACGAAAACGGAATTATTCGTGTTGGTGCCGAGGTTAGACCGGGCGACATCTTGGTAGGCAAGGTTACACCAAAGGGCGAAACAGAACTTTCCCCAGAAGAAAGACTGCTGCGCGCCATCTTTGGCGAAAAGGCACGTGAGGTTCGCGACACATCCCTTCGTGTTCAGCATGGCAAGGGCGGCGTTGTTGTGGATGTTCAAGTGTTCAGCCGTGCAAATAAAGACGAACTTGAACCAGGCGTGAACGAACTTGTTAAAGTTACAATCGCTCAAAAGAGAAAACTTTCTGTGGGCGACAAAATGGCAGGTCGTTACGGAAACAAAGGCTGTATTTCAATTGTGATGCCAGAGGCTGACATGCCTTTCATGGCAAACGGAAGGTCGCTTGACATTGTGTTAAACCCATTGGGCGTTCCATCTCGTATGAATTTGGGACAGGTGCTGGAAGTTCACCTTGGGCTTGTTGCAGGCAGCCTTGGCTGGAAAGTTGCAACGCCTAACTTTGATGGTGCTGATGCAGAAAAGATACAACAACTTTTAAAAGAAAACAATTTCCCAGAAGATGGCAAAGTTCAACTGTATGACGGAAGAACTGGTGAGCCATTTGAAAACAAAACAACAATTGGAATTGAATATATGCTTAAACTTAACCACATGGTTGACAGCAAAATTCACGCTCGTTCAATTGGTCCATACTCACTTATCACACAACAACCTCTTGGAGGAAAAGCTTTGTTTGGTGGTCAAAGATTTGGTGAAATGGAAGTGTGGGCACTGGAAGCCTATGGTGCGAGCCATGTTCTGCAAGAAATGCTTACTGTTAAATCCGATGATGTTGTGGGCAGAGTTAAAACTTTTGAAAGCATTGTTAAAGGTTTGCCTATTGCTGAACCGGGAATTCCAGAATCGTTCAAAGTTTTGGTTAAAGAATTGCAAGCCCTTGCACTTGATGTTAAGATTTTAACCGAAAATGACGAAGAAATTGAACTTCCAGAACTTTCACAAGACGAACAAGACAAGATGAGCATGGAAAGCGATGTTGAAAGAGATTTGAACAAAGTTACGCTTGATATTGACGACATGATTACTGAAGATGGTGCTGACGAAAAGACCGAAATCCAGAAAGAAATTGACGAAGAAACAGCAATGCCATCCAATGTTGACGATATGAATTTGTTTGATGACTTTGGGGATTTTGACGAGTGAACTCGCGGGGGCAACTAGAATTTTAAACGGCGACACGGAAAACAAGTTTTCCTAACGCCTAAAATTCGTTTCCCCCACGAACCCCCTTTCGCCTTGCAAAATTCCGCTGGACATTTTGCTGGCGGCCAAAGTGCCTCAAAATTTTCGAGAGCGGGCGCAGCCCTTTCCTTCAAAAATTTTAAGGCGGTTAGGATGTGAGAATAAGTAGGGCGTTGCAAGAGGCTTCGCGGGTTAGGAAAATGGCTTCGTTGTTCACAGACAAGCTAGCGAGATAAAAAACAACAAAAAGAAACAAAAATAGCGAAAATTAAGCAAAAAATAAGATGTAAAATGGCAGTTTTGCCAAAGGGGAGAAGGTATGTTTGAATTAAACAACTTTGAAAAAATTAAAATTGGGATTGCAAGTCCAGAAAAGATAAGGGAGTGGTCTCATGGTGAGGTTACAAAGCCTGAAACCATAAACTATCGCACGCAAAAGCCTGAAAAAGATGGGCTTTTCTGCGAAAAGATTTTTGGGCCTAAAAAAGACTGGGAGTGCCACTGCGGAAAATACAAACGCATCCGTTATCGCGGCGTTGTTTGCGATAAGTGCGGCGTTGAGGTTACACGTAGCAAAGTGCGCCGTGAAAGGATGGGGCACATTGAACTTGCTGCACCTGTAACACACCTTTGGTATTTCCGTTCGGTTCCATCTCGCATTGGAACGCTGCTCGACCTTACTCCAAAAACTTTGGAGC